>JAGFXQ010000309.1 GCA_017861355.1 Bacillota bacterium | reverse complement strand
GAATCTTGGAAGGTAAGAACTGGTTCAAAGAACGTACCTCTGCTGGCTTAACTGGTACAAGAAATTAGTTTAGGAATCTACGAATAAGATATGATTAGATCGAAGATCCATTGTACTTAGAATAATTAAGTGCAATGGATCTTTTTGAAACTGCAGATTAATAAATGTCGGAAAGCTCGGATATGAGCCGGCAGCATAACATTCAGTTGAGTAAAGATAATAAAATAGATAATAGTGATAACATCACAGATGCATTTGCCGTATCATGGTATAGTAAGCCTAGATAGTTAATAAATTAATCAACTTAGAGTAACTGGAAATGGTATCAATGATATACATCAAGAGATCTATGATATTTCCGGATGATCTGTATTAACAAATATTTATTAGGAGGATTATACTATGGCAACGATTAAAATAACAAAGAAAAATTTTGAACAGGAAGTTTTGAATTCGAAAGAACCAATTTTACTTGACTTTTGGGCATCCTGGTGCGGTCCCTGCAAGATGGTAGCGCCAACATTGGATGAGATTTCAGAAGAGGTGGCAGGAACGGCTAAGGTCGGGAAAATTAACGTGGATGAAGAGTCAGAACTCGCATCCCAGTTCAGGGTCATGAGTATTCCGACCTTAATGGTGGTGAAAAACGGTAAGATAGCTGCTCAAGCCGTTGGTGCACGTCCTAAAAAAGATATCTTGAGAATGTTGGAAATATAATATATAATACGAGTATAGGCAAAGATACTAATATCTTTGCTTTTATTCATTAAATAGAAAGTTCGCGAAGCGTGCTTTCAATCGAACTAATAACTTAATTTGAAAAGGAGAGATAGCGATGGGTGACGAGCATAAGTTCTACAGATGTAAGCATTGCGGTAATATCGTTGGTATGATTCATAATTCCGGTGTTCCCGTTGTATGCTGTGGTGAAGAAATGGAAGAGTTGGTTGCAAATACAGTGGATGCTTCCAAAGAGAAGCATGTACCTGTAGTATCTATCGTTGGAAACACGGTTAAGGTTGAAGTCGGCGGTGTGCATCATCCGATGGAAGAGAAGCATTATATTCAATGGATCTATCTGCAGACTAAGAATGGCGGACAGAGAAAAGGCTTAAAGCCCGGAGATGAGCCGGTTGCAACATTTGCTCTTGACAATGATGAAGTAGTTGCGGTGTATGAGTATTGCAATCTTCACGGTTTGTGGAAGACCGAGCTATAATTTTTATTAAAACAGGTAATTCTAATGATGCATGCAAAGCTGGGATTGGTTAGTCAGATAACTGCTTTGCATGCATTTTTTGTTGGATATGCATCTTATTCATGATATAATATAAGCGTAGTGAGCATGAGATAAGCTTGCTTTATCATATGATATAAAACTATAGGTGCAAATCGATTGGAGTGAGAGAATTGGCATTAACAAGTGCAGATGAGCGATTCTTAAGTGAAACCCTGAGCTTCTGGAAGGATCTTACGCAGGGGCAGAAGGATAACTTAAAACAGATCATTGTAAGAAAACAATTTGTGGCTGGGGAAGCCATGCATAGTGGATCAGAGAACTGTTCCGGTTTGTTCCTGCTTCATACAGGTCAGGTTAGGGCTTATATTATATCTGAGACCGGGAAAGAGATTACCCTGTATCGGCTTTTTGAACGGGATGTCTGTATATTCTCAGCCTCCTGCATGATGAAGAATATATCCTTTGATATCTTTGTTGAAGTTGAGAAGGAAACAGAAGCTTATCTAATTCCAACCGCAGTTTTTCGCAAACTGTCACTGGAATCATTACCTGCTCAGGTCTTTACCAACAATTTGATGGCGTCCCGCTTCTCAGATGTTATGTGGATTATGGAGCAGGCTTTATTCACCAGTCTGGATAAGCGCCTGGCCGGTTTTTTATTAGAACAGCTGGTCATTGACGGAAATGACAAATTAACCATAACCCATGAAAAAATAGCAAATCACCTGGGCACGGCAAGAGAAGTTGTGACCAGAATGTTGAAGTATTTTCAGATGGAAGGAATGGTGTCTTTAAACCGTGGAACCATCGATATTCTTGATGAGAAGAAGCTGAAGGATTTGGTTGAAGATTGATAAATAGGCCTCACAGGCGGAGGACATCCCAGCCATCGTTAGCATTGACACTAATTCTATTAAAGCGTACAATTAATATAATTCGGGGATAAATATCGTTCCGGTAAAATCATGACATTAAGACACTTTAGAGGAGGTTTTCTATGAAACTAACATTTTTAGGTGCATCGCATGAAGTGACAGGAAGCTGCTATTATCTGGAAGCATGCGGAAAAAGTATTCTGATTGACTGTGGTATGGAGCAGGGAAAGGATACTTATGAGAATCAGGAAATACCGGTACTTTCCGCTGATATTGATACCGTTCTTCTGACACATGCTCATATGGATCATTCCGGCAAGCTTCCGCTTCTGGTGAATGAAGGCTTCCGTGGAGATATTCATGCAACCTCCGCAACCAGTGCCTTATGTAATATCATGCTTCGTGACAGTGCCCACATTCAGTTAGCGGAAGCAGAGTGGAAGAATCGTAAGGGAAAGCGTTCCGGAGATAAGTCGGAAGCTCCTTTATATGATATGGAAGATGCATTGGCAACCATTCGTAAATTCGTGTCTCATGAATACGGCCAGACCTTCCAGCTGTTTGAAGGCATTCAGGTGCGTTTTACAGATGTCGGACATCTCTTAGGTTCAGCCAGTATTGAGATCTGGATCACGGAAGGCGGTGTTACCAAGAAAATTGTATTCTCAGGAGATATCGGTAATCTGAATCAACCTTTGATTAATGATCCGCAATATATCGCTGAGGCGGATTATGTTGTTATGGAATCTACGTATGGTGACCGAAATCATGAAGCCAGCCCAGACTATATAGCAGAACTGACACAGATTATTCAGTCGACCTTCGATCGCGGCGGGAATGTTGTTATTCCGTCCTTCGCGGTAGGAAGAACGCAGGTACTGCTTTATTATATACGAAAAATCAAAGATGATAAGCGGATCAAAGGACATAATAATTTCAAGGTATACGTTGACAGTCCTCTGGCCGTAGAAGCAACACAGATTTTCCATGATTATATGACCGGTTATTTTGATCAGGATGCGATGGACCTGGTGAATAAGGGAATCAATCCATTATCCTTCCCGGGACTCAGTACTTCAATTACCTCGGATGAATCGAAGGCAATCAACTTTGATGAGGAGCCTAAGGTAATCATCTCTGCTGCCGGTATGTGTGATGCCGGTCGTATCCGCCACCATCTGAAGCATAACCTTTGGCGCGAGGACAGTACGATCCTTTTTGTAGGGCATCAGTCGGTAGGGACTCTCGGTAGAATCATTCTGGATGGTGCACAAGAGGTAAAGCTCTTTGGTGAAACAATTCAGGTAAAGGCGAAGATTATGCAGCTATCCGGAGTCAGCGGACATGCGGATAAGGATGGCCTAATTCGTTGGCTTACCGGATTTGAGAAAAAGCCGGAGAGGGTATTTGTTACTCATGGCGATGATCAGGTATGTGAGCTATTTACAGAATATATCAGTAAAGAACTGGGATATCATGCGGCAGCTCCCTATAGTGGTGAGACTTATGATTTACTGACAAATGAATGTGTGAAGGAAGGTTCCAAGATACCGATTGAACCAAGAGAAATGGTTACAGCCGCTAAGGTGGATAATGTATTTGAACGTCTCGTTCAGGCAGGCAAACGTCTGGCAGCGGTTATTCAACATAACAAAGGTGGAGCGAATAAAGATTTGGCGAGATTTACAAGTCAGATTAATTCCCTTAGTGATAAATGGGAACGCTAATTTAATATGAAATAATAATGAAGGTATTTCCGATCAAAGACACATTCGTGTAATGTATTGGAGATACCTTCTTTAGTCTGCTGAACTGTAACTGCTGAACAGACTCTTTGTATGGAATCGTTGACAAGTTGATGAGGATATAATATAGTATTGGGGTATTAATTCAATTGGTAAACATTAACACTATATGTTGACATGCATATATTTAGCGCTGTAAGCGACCGTTGGAGGTTATTTTGGAAAGACTTAGAATGCTGGAATTTTATAATAGATTCTCAACCTCAGAGTTTGAGACTGCTAACCATTATACCGGACATGATTTGGGAGCGGTATGGACACAGGAGTCGACACATTTTCGCGTGTGGGCGCCAACTGCTACGCAGGTTCTTGTCCGATTATATCGTAGCGGTGATCAGGAGGATCTTTTTGAAAGCGTCCCGTTATTCAAGGATAGGAATGGGACCTGGGCAACGGTAATCGAAGGCGATTTGAACGGGATATACTACACCTATGCAGTGACGGTAGATGAAGAGACGAAGGAAGCAGTGGATCCCTATGCCAAAGCAGT
>JAGFXQ010000308.1 GCA_017861355.1 Bacillota bacterium | reverse complement strand
TCAGCTGACCGGATTATACAACCGTAGGTATTATATCGAAGAATTGACCAGAGCAGATGTGCAAAGCAATCTTCCTCTCAGCCTGATTATGGCTGATGTAAACGGGCTAAAATATGCGAATGATGTGTTTGGACATATGGTCGGAGATGAAATATTAATTGCTACCGCAAAGGAATTAGAGGCTACCTTCAATGCAAAAGGAATTGTATCGAGAATTGGAGGAGATGAATTTGTTGTCATCTTGCCAAAGACTGATCAAATGATAGCAGAAGAGTTAATTAACCGGGTGAAACAATCGCTTTTATCTAAAAAAGTCGGAAGCATTCGTTTATCTGTATCTTTTGGAGTTGCAACCAAGATCGACAATACAGAGAGCTTAGAGGATATTTTCAAGAAGTCAGAAGAGCTGATGTATCAACGAAAGGCAATCGAGAGTCCGATCGCAAGAGAAAGAGTAATCAAAGAGATCATGCTTGGAGAATAATAATTATAACTTGTCGAAAAGAAACAGCCAAGCATTCTGGCTGTTTCTTTTCGATTTGCGCCCAGCATGGGCGCGATCTCCCCGATTATTTGCCGTGAGGACTTATTTTCTTGAAACATTTATTCTTTCACTTTATTGTAATTATCTGAAACAACATCCCAATTGACTAATTCAAGGAAAGCCTTAATATAGTCCGCTCGTAGATTCTTGTATTTTAGATAATAAGCATGCTCCCATACATCAATACCTAATATGGGAACCCAAGCCTCATCTTGATCCATGAGTGGGTTATCCTGATTCGGACTTGAGGATACCTTCAGGTCCCCCTTCTTGTTCGCAGACAGCCAAGCCCAACCTGAACCGAATCTGGTTGCTCCGGCAGCAGCAAGTTTTTCTTTCAAGGAAGAATAGTCACCAAACTCTTCTATAATGCGGTCGGCAAGCTCACCCTTAGGTTCACTGTTGCCACCGGGTTCCAGTGTCGCAAAATAAAGATTGTGGTTATAGTAACCGCCTCCGTTATTTCTGATTGCTGCTCGTAATGCTTCGTCGGCGATATCTGCGAGACTTTTCAAAAGGTCTTCTATCGAGGAATGGGACAGTTCAGGTGCTTTTTCCAGAGCTGCATTTAAATTATTGGTATAGGCTGCATGATGCTTAGAATAATGTGTTACCATGGTAAGCTCATCGATATGAGGCTCCAATGCGTTGAAATTATAATTTAGTTCGATCTGCTTAAACATATTTATGCACTCCTTCTATTTGGATTGTTATATTGTTATAATGTGAATTAAGATTTGAAACAATTGTATTGTATAAAATACTTTATTGTGGTATCATTATGACACAATAAAAAAATTAATGCAATAGTAAATTGATAATTAAATTATAAATATAAAATTAACAATAAATATATACAATATGAAGCATTAATGAGATAATTTAGTTATCGAAATGAACAAAAAGGTCCGTATCGGTAAGCTGAATACAGTTTATAAAAGGAAATGATGTTATTACGATAAAGGAGAAGCCTATGAATACAGACTACATGAAGAGAGTAATCGAGCTGGCGAATCGGGGAAGTGGTTTTGTTAATCCGGATCCCTTGTCGGGAGCCATACTGGTGAAGGATGGACAGATATTGGGAGAGGGGTATTATGAAGCCTATGGCACTGACACCGCGGAATTAAAAGTATTAAGAAAAGTGCAAGGGGATATTGCCGGCTCCGAGCTCTATCTGAATATCGAGCCATTTCAATCCGAACAGCGGATATGGGAATGTCTGAACCTGATCAAGGAGCTGGGAATTGTAAAGGTACTGATCGGAATGCGTGATCCCAATCCGGAGAAGAAGATTGTTTTTCAATCGGAACTTGCAAAACTACAGATTGATTGTGAGATTGGTATTTTATCAGAAGAATGTGAAGAACAAAATGAAATATATTCCTATTACTGTAAACATAAAGAGCCCTTTGTCATAGTCAAATGGGCTATGACTCTGGATGGGAAGCTGGCGACAAGGACTGGTGATTCCAAATGGATTAGTTCCGAGGACAGCTTGCGATTTGTTCATATATTGAGGCAGAGAGTCGCGGCGATACTCGTAGGTGAGAATACAGTACGGCAGGATAACCCGTTACTTACGACCAGGTTGGAAGGAATGAAGATCTCTAATCCGCTTCGGGTCATTGTCTCAAAGTATGGAAACCTTTCAGATGATGCCCAGATACTTAAAGTAGATGCTTCGGTTCAGACATTGATCGTTGCTTCTGAATTCTTACCGAAGGATCGGGAGGCAGCCTTGCTGGAACATGGAGTTCAAATTGCTAAGTTGAAGGAACGGGAAGGCAGAATAGATTTTCGTGATATCATGAAGCTTTTGGGTAGCATGGGTATCGATTCCTTGTATATCGAAGGTGGCAGCAGTATTCTCGGGTCTGTCTTTGAAAGCGGATGTGTTCATAAAGTATATACAGCAATTGCACCAAAGATCATCGGAGGAAGGACAGCGACCACACCGGTTGGCGGGACAGGAATAGAACGGATGCGAGATGCAATTGTACTAAAACGGGTATCACATGAGATTATCGGAAGTGATGTTATCATAAAAGGATACATGGATTAGGACATAGATAGAACAAAATAATCTACGAGATTGAAGGAGGACATAAGAATGTTATATAAATTGGAGAATATCATAGAAGAGGTTAAAAATAGTAAAATAGTTGTCATAATAGACGATGACCAGGCAGAGAATGGAGGAGTATTTTTCACCCCCGGAGAGCTTGCAACGAAGGAAAATATAAATTATATGATGAAGCATGGAACCGGTTTTACCTGCGTCTCGCTGCCTGAGGAGCAAATAGAGCAGATTACCTTTCTACAGCTGAATCAGGCTGGGAGAAAGGATAATCCCAATGCTTATCTGATCTCTTTGGATGACATCGAAAGTAGGAACGGAGTATCAGCAGAGGACCGCTGTCAGACGATTCATAAGCTTTTGAAGAAGCCGATTGATCATAGTAATTTCAAGACACCCGGCCATGTATTTGTGATGAAGAGTGTCAGTGGAGGAGTACTGAAAAAGGCTGGATTTGCAGAAGCAGCATCTGACCTTGCGGCTTTGGCCGGATTTGCCCCCTGCGGAGTAATAACTGAGGTATTAAGTGATGCCGGAGAGGTGTTGAAGGCAGAGCAGCTTCTTAAGTATGCAGAGATAGAAGGCCTTCCGGTGGTTACAATTGAGGCTTTGATTGCACATCGAAGAGAGACGGATTGCTATGTGGTAAGAGAAGCAGAAGCCAATCTCCCGACAGAGTACGGACAATTTCGCATGGTTGGTTTTGTGAATAAGCTGAATGGTGAGCACCATGTTGCTCTGGTGAAGGGCACGATTACTGAGGAGGATGAAGTACTGGTTCGGGTTCATTCCGAATGCCTTACCGGTGACGCATTTCATTCACTGAAATGTGATTGCGGAGAACAATTAGCTGCTGCTTTGCAGAATATCGAGAAGGAAGGTAAAGGAGTACTTCTCTATTTGAGGCAGGAAGGCCGTGGCATCGGTTTGATTAATAAGATTAAAGCTTACAAGCTTCAAGAGGAAGGAATGGATACGGAGGAAGCCAATATTGCATTGGGCTTTCCGGCGGATATGAGAGATTATGGGATTGGAGCACAGATCCTAAATGAATTGAGTGTCAGAAAAATCAGGTTGATGACCAATAATCCGAAGAAACTGGTGGGACTAAAAGGACATGGAATTGAAATTGTAGAGAGAGTCCCTTTGATTATGGACACCAATGTATTTAACCAGAGATATTTTGAAACCAAGAAAGAGAAGATGGGGCACCTCTACTAAGGTTGAAACATGGGTTTATACTATATTAATTCTTAGAGAATCAAGAAGTCCGCATTATGGTGTGGACTTCTTGATTTGTTTTTACTTGTCGTTCATACATATCAGGTGTTTTCTTGATCATATACGAATTTTATTATTCATTAATTGTATTTTCTTTTCTGACACGAATCAAATTGGACGGGGCAAAGCCCCTGCTTTCTTTAAATAACCTGCTGAAATAGAATACATCGGTAAAACCGCAGGCATCCGCTATCTCGTTAATCTTATATTCTCCGCTGTACAGCATATCCTCTGCCCGATTCAGACGAATGGAAGTCAGAAACTTATGAAAGGACATTCCGGTTTCCTGTTTGAACAAATTTCCAAAATACATATTACTCAGACTCACCAGTTCGGCCATACTTTGAACTGTAAGGGGTTCTTGATAATGGGTGGTCATATAATACAATACCTTCTTGATCCTCTTGTCCGTAATGCTGGTATCCTTTTGATATACAATAAGCTGAAGATACCGTTGAAGTATCATAAGATAGACTGCACGTGCTTTCAATGGGTAGCCGGGATCTCTCAAGTGCCAGAC
>JAGFXQ010000086.1 GCA_017861355.1 Bacillota bacterium | reverse complement strand
AAGAATGAGAATCATAGGCTGGGGATCTTAGGAGCCTCCGGCTCTGGCAAGAGCTTGACTTTGAAGTGCATCGCAGGTATAGAAAAACCGGATTCTGGCCAAATTGTATTAAATGGTCGAGTGCTCTTTGATTCGGAGAAGAAGATAAATATTCAACCACAACAGCGTAGAGTGGGGTATTTATTTCAAAACTATGCTCTCTTTCCGACGATGACAGTAGAAGAGAATATCGGAATTGCTATCAAGGCTTCCAAGGAAGAGAGGCATCAGATAGTTGCAGCTAAGATCAAGGAGTATCGGTTGGAAGGTCTGAAAAGCAGATATCCCTCAGAGCTTTCCGGGGGGCAGCAGCAAAGAGTTGCCTTGGCGAGGATGCTGGTCAGTAGCCCGGATATTATCATGCTGGATGAGCCCTTTTCTTCCTTGGACAGTTATCTGAAGGATCTTCTTCAGGAACAGCTGTTAGAGACCTTGACAGATTATCAGGGGGATGTACTGTTGGTTACCCACAACAGGGAAGAGGTTTACCGCTTCTGTGAACGGTTATTGATTATTAATAAAGGCAGGTCCATCATCTTGGGAGATACGAGGGAATTGTTCGAACGACCAATCAAGATGGAGGCGGCCAGACTGATCGGTTGTAAGAACCTTTCACCGATACGCAGGATCGATTCTCATACCATAGAAGCCGTCGAGTGGGGTATTCAACTGACTCTTCGTCAGACTATTTCCGAAAATACAAAATATGTAGGAATCCATGCCCATGATCTGCTTCCGTTCTGGGAGCAGCCGATCAGTAACTATATTCCTTTTACTTTGGTAGGAAGCGGTGATCTGCCTTCGGAGGAGCATTTCTTTATCAAGTCTATGAATCATACTTCGGAAGAAAGTCTTCGCTGGTATGTCCAGAAGGATAGGATGGGGGAACTAAATGATCAGGGGCTACCTTCTTACCTGTACTTTCCGGAAGAGAAGCTGTTGTTATTAGAATAAAAATATAGCCCACGTAGTAAGATTTCTTTACTTCGTGGGCTTTTATACATGGTAATAGAACGAATAAACTTACGATACAGATGGTTCTGGAAAGGAATGTTATCGCGTTAACTTTTCGATGTCACTTTCCTTACGCTTGGATGTGCCGTCACCGAGATCAACAAATTTAGGATTCTTAGCTAAATCAATCGATTCTGTGGTTCGGGTAAAATGCTCATCATAGGAAATAGAATTCATTTTCTTAATCGCCTTTTTTGAAGAATCTTTATTATCTTTTTTAAACATAATAACCACCTCCATATTATTACTATACCACTTATTTCATATGGTTTCAATACATCCCATTATATGAGTATGGGAGAAATTTGATCATAATAGTTAATTAGGAAGAAAGATTTGAGAGGTATTTTCTGACAATTGTGAACTCGCCAATATTCTTATACTGGGTAAAGCCGCATTTCTCATAAAGGGTAGAGGGACCATGATAATTACGAATTATAGGATCAGAATTGTTCCCCGGATAAGCCTCAACATAAGAATAGCCCTGATCCTTCGCATCCTGGCATACTCTTTCCAGTAGCTGTGTTGCGATACCCTTGCGTCGCATCTGTGGTGCGATGGTATAGCATACAATGGATTTGATTCGGCTTAACGGAGACGTAGCATCCCAGATCTCCGGCCATTGGTCCGGACATAGTCGATCAAAGGCAGTCTTATCATTGGCGTTCACCCATCCTACAACTACTCCATCTTCATAGGCGAGATAACCCTGTAGCTTTTGTTCCTGAATGAAATGTCTGGCGAGTTCCTGCCTATAACAAGTTGTGTCACAAGAAACATTGTTCGTTTGCTCCTCCTCCAGCTTGTCATTCCAATGATAGAACAAACAGTAGCATCCGGCCCATTCCTCATTATCAGTGAAAGCTACCTGATCAAAGAATTCAATATAATCCCCGGCTAATTCTGGAGTTAACTTCTTAATCTCAATATCCATAGTCCACCTCCCAGTAATCTTGCAATATAGAGATATACGAAACTTCATATATTTCCATTAATATCAGTTTCGCAATGATCTATTATTAAATAGAATCATAATCCAAGAATATGATTATTTCAATCACAATTATTGATTCCGGTTGAATCGTGTAGCCCAAAGCAGAAGGAATAAAAATCCGAAAGAGCTTGGTAATAAGCGAATAGATTTGCCGGTTTTGTGAAATGATGTAAGCAAAATAGTATGTATTATCAGGAAGGAAGAACTTAACTATGGAAGAAAATAAATATCGGTGTCCTATCTGTCACCATAAGGACTTAACACTTCGCTATGAAGCAAGCTATGTCTATTCCTATGAGCTGGATGGAGATGCGCCTGGTCATAAGAATACAGAGGAGTTCCTGTCGTTTCTTTATGATAAGAGGGAGCAGACAAGCTCGAAGACTTTTATCGAATGTAATCAATGTGGGACGCAGTATCCTTATCTTTTCCTGAATGGAGTCTTGAAATACGGTGGAGAGCAGGAGGGTGAGCAGTAGGCAGAGAGTTCCCGTAATTCGGATAAGTTATAATCTTATTCTAATGCAATAATTTGGTAATTGTGTTATACTTGCCCTAGATTGGGATGAGAACGTAGCATGAGATACAAAGGGGCGGGAGGATATACATGAATATAAAAAAGCTGGTAGGAGCATTATTACTGATTAATCTGCTCCAGTTTTTTGTTGGATTATTGATATTTGTTATATTGGGAAGAACCATCATCAACGAGATCAGCATCTATATGTATCTATCCGTCGGAGTGATGCTTCTGAGCAGTGTAATTACGATTCTGGGTCTATACTTTGCATTTCGTTTTAAGAATATTAATATAACAGAATCAATTCAGAACCTCGAGGAATTGAATACGAAGTTAAGAGCACAAAGGCACGACTATCTGAATCACTTTCAAGTAATCTATGGACTAATGGAATTAGGAGAATATGAGGAGGCTAAAAATTATATCGATCCGGTATTCAAGGACATTATGAAGGTCAGTAAGGCGTTGAAGACAGCCCAACCGGCGGTTAATGCATTGCTTCAGGCTAAAATAGAGGCAGCAGAGAAGAAGAATATTGACCTATACCTTGAAATCCGTTCAGAGCTAAAGAATTTACCCTTGGAGGCATGGAACCTATGCAAGGTACTGGCGAATATTATCGATAATGGAATTACCGCCTTGTCAGAGGTGGAGCATGAGAGAAGTATTCATCTTGAAATCGGAGAAGATCAGAATAATTATACCTTTAACATCTATAATAATGGTCCGGAGATACAGAAGAATCAACTTGAGAATATCTTTAAGCAAGGCTATTCTACCAAGAGAGATGAGGAGCATGGAATGGGCTTGTATATCGTATCGAAGATAGTCAAGGATGCGGGTGGTAGTATCAAGGTAACCTCGGATACGGGGAAGACCAACTTCTTTATCGAATTACCTAAGGCCGTTAAATAAACGAGGTATAGTCTTATGCAGTACAACAGAAGATCAGTACTATGCACATCTGTTATTTCAGAAGCCAGTTTCGACATTACATCTTCCGGGGTGTATAATTTAGCAAATATGTATTTCCTTTTTTGTAATCTGGTATATAGTAAGAGTAGATAGAACGTGAGAGATTATTACTCACACAGAGACCGACAAAGAAAGGAGAATTCATATGATTGAACAAATGGGTGCCACATTAATTATTGCGATTATACTTTTTGTCGCAGGCTTTATCTTATTAGGAATCGAAATGGCAATACCGGGCTTTTCTGTTCCCGGAATATCCGGAATTATATGTCTGGTAATTGCGATTTTCTTAGTATCCGATTCTTTTGTGGAAGGAGCAATCATCGCTCTGATCATCTTAGCGTTGTTGGGAATTATGTTTGCGATTATACTGGGACTGCTATCAAAGTCAAAATTAAAATCACCGATCATACTTAAGGATGAACAGAATAAGGAAAAAGGCTTCATCAGCTCCAATGACCTGCAATATCTGTTGGGCAAGCAAGGTGTTGCGATTACTGACCTTAGACCTAGTGGAACAGCTGATTTTGATGGAATTGAGTTTGATGTTATATCGGAAGGAAAATACATCTCCAAGGATACGAAGCTGGTAATTTATAAGGTTCAAGGTTCAAAATTGATTGTAAAACAAGTTAAATCGTAAGTAATAAAGAACAGGAAACAGTAAGATAATATAAAATACAAAGGAAACAAAAAATTACAAAGGAATATGTAAGGATTCCTAACCCACTATAAAATAGCTACATAGAAAGAAGGATTGAATTATGCCAGGAACAATAGGAATAGGATTGGTTATTGCAATAGGACTTATCAGTTTAATCATTGTATTATTTTTCACCTTTGTACCGGTAGGTTTGTGGATTAGCTGTCTTGCTGCTAATGTTAAGGTCAGTATCTTTAATCTGGTTGGTATGCGCTTAAGAAGAGTAGTACCATCTAAGATTGTACTTCCTTTGATCAAAGCCATTAAAGCAGGAATAACAGTGAATGTTAACCAGCTGGAGGCACATTACCTAGCGGGTGGTAATGTAGATAGCGTCATCAATGCATTAATTGCAGCAGAAAGAGCCGGAATCGAACTTCATTTTGAGAAAGCGGCAGCGATTGATCTTGCCGGCAGAGATGTATTTGATGCAGTAAGAATGAGTGTTAACCCGAAAGTGATTGAGACCTCGAACGTATCTGCAGTAGCAAAGGATGGTATCGAGTTATTAGTAAAAGCACGAGTAACCGTTCGTGCCAACTTAGAAAGATTGGTTGGTGGAGCTGGTGAAGCAACAGTTCTTGCAAGAATTGGTGAGGGTATCGTAACAACCGTGGGTTCCGCTAAGTCACACAAAGAGGTTCTTGAGAATCCCGATGATATCTCCAAGCGTGTCCTTAGTAAAGGTCTTGACTCGGGAACAGCCTTTGAGATTCTTTCGATCGATATCGCAGATATTGATGTTGGTAGAAATATCGGTGCTCAGCTGCAGACTCTTCAGGCGGAAGCGGATAAGAACATCGCTCAGGCAAAAGCGGAAGAAAGAAGAGCCATGGCGGTTGCCAGAGAGCAGGAGATGCGCGCTTATGTAGTTGAGGCAGAAGCAGAGGTTCCGAAGGCGATGGCATATGCTCTGAGGGAAGGTAAGCTTGGTGTTATGGATTATTATGATATGCAGAACATCAAGGCAGATACTAAGATGAGAGAGAAGATCTCAGAGACATCGAAAAAACCGATTACGGATGAGAAAAAGGATAACAAATAATCGAAGCAATCGAGGTGAAAATCGATGTATAATAGTAAACAGACCATGAGCAGGTTAAGTGAATTTGCAAAAATATCGAAGAATGTCTTATTCTACGGGGATCAATCAGCACCTAGTAACAAGCCGATGATGAACTATAAGGTAAAGATAGATCCAATACCGGAACAAAAACCGGTGGTTAAGGTAGCTGCCGCAGTGGCGGTTCCGAATAATCTGCAAACAACACAGGGAGAAGATATCGCTGCTCAGATTGATCTGCAGCAGGCAATTATCTGGTCCGAGATTATAGGAAAGCCCATGTGCAAGCGTAGAGAGAGAAGATATTATGGCGATTAAAGTAATCTTAGTCGATGATGAAAGCGGAGTCCGTAAACTGCTACAGAAAATCATTGAGCGTAAAGAAGGCTTCGAAATCGTTGGCGAATGCGATAATCAGGAGGATGCACTGGCTTTATTCACAAAGACAAGAGCAGAGGTAATCTTTCTTGATATCGAGATTAACGGTGACAATGGCTTGGAGTGTGCCAAGATCATCGCAGATATGGAACCGAAGACCAAAATTGTCTTTGCGACAGCTCATTCCGAATATATGTCAAATGCTTTTGAGGTATATGCCTTTGATTATCTGGTAAAGCCCTTCAATGTTGAGCGGGTATACCAGACACTGGACCGCATTAAAGCATTTTCGGAACCGGATCGTAAGGAAAATCTGGATAAGATAATAAAATATGAACGCGGACTTGAGAAATTGTTGGTAAAAGGCAAGGAAAGTATGAGCTTTGTGGATATCAACGAGATTATATTAGTTCAAAGGGAGAACAGTTCAACGGTAATCTATACGAAAAAGGACTCCTTCACAACCTCAGCAAGTCTGAGTGATATTGAAGCGAAGCTGGATGGCGAGCAATTTATGCGAAGCCATAAATCCTATCTGATCAATGTGTCGCAGATTAAGAAGATCGAGCCCTACGGAAGATGGACCTATATTGTAACCTTCAAGGATATCGATAAGGATGCATTGATGACGGCTGAGAAGTTTGAAGAGATCAAGAAGCGTTTTCTGTAGATGGTGTGATAATGTTAAAACGGGCAACCGGTAGAATGTAAAACTACTGGTTGCCTTTGTTTTATCTTATTTCAAATACAGCTTGTCCCTTGGAATAGGAACGATTATAATGGTAATAATAACCAGTTGGAACGATGATTAAAACCTATCCTTCGTTATAGCATTGGATGAAAGCCGGGGAGCCATGAGAGAAAAGGTAAAAGAAAGCATTAAAAGAATAGACTTCATTGTTATCATTACCATGACAATATTGATCGGCATCGGCTTGTTTTGCGAAAGACAGGCATTTTTACTGAGTGAAGAGCAGAATTCAGTATTTATTAAGCATTTGGCGGGAATTTCTATCGGCTACATACTGATTATCATAATTATTCTGGTGGATTACCACTTTATATGCAATGTATCGTTTTTTATATATATATCCATGATATCCATCTTAGCTTATACGTTGATTGGAGGAACCAATTTAAATAATGTGAAAAGATGGGTGATAATCTTTGGTATCCCATTTCAGCCATCTGAGCTGACGAAGGTTGTTTTGATCCTTTTCCTGGCTTTTCTATGTAATCATTTTAAAGATAGATTAAATCGTTGGTATGTGTTGATGATACTGATTGCAGTGACAGCATTACCCATAGGATTAATTATATTGGAGCCACATTTGAGCTCAAGCTTAGCTATCTTGTTTATATTTGCTATCATAGTATATTCTTCTGGAATTAGTTACAAAGTAATCGGTACAGCACTGGCACTGATTCTGCCTGTTATTGCTGTGGTCTTCATTGGAGTAGCTGTATTTAAAGTTAATATACCATTTGTTGAGGATTATCAGATCAAGAGGGTCTTATCTTTTTTATCCACGGATGAGAGTGATGACTTGACCGGTGACTATCAGCAAAATCAGTCAATTGCAGCGATAGGTTCCGGGGGTCTGCATGGTAAGACAATCTCCACAGAGTCTGAGAAAGACAGAACGTATCAGGACATCTATGCAAAGGAAAGTGATTTTGTTTTTGCGATAGTCGGTGAGGAATTCGGATTCCTGGGAAGCTTCTTAATCATTATGCTTTATGCGCTGTTAATCTTTCGATGCCTGATCATCTCGGCTCATACCTCTGACTATATGGGGAGAATTATTTGTATGGGGGTATCTGCTTATCTGATCTTTCAGATTTTTGTAAATGTCGGTGTAGCCACTAAGCTTTTACCCAATACCGGCTTGACATTACCTTTTATCAGCTATGGACTTACTTCCTTAATCAGTTCGATGATTGCAGTGGGACTTGTAATAAATATCGGAGTTGGAAGAACGTATAAAGGAAAACGGTAGCGGTAAATAGATTTCATATGGAAAATAAGTTATAATAGATCATTATCAGGAAGAAACGAAGGAGAATTTATGCTTGCACTCATCGCTGCATTATCGAAGAATTATGTGATTGGAAATAAGGGTGTTATCCCATGGAAGATAAAAGGGGAGCAAAAACGCTTCAAGGAACTGACGATTGGTAAGACGGTTATCATGGGAAAGCGTTCCTTTGAAGAAATCGGTAAACCTTTACCGAATCGAAAGACAATTGTAATATCCAGTACTGCAAGCTATGAATATGAGAATTGCATTACTCTGGGATCTCTGTCGGAAGCAATTGACTATATCGGAGAAGAGGATGCCTTTGTAGCAGGGGGAGAGCAACTCTACCGAGAAGCTCTTCCACTGGTGGACACGATGTATCTGACTATGATCGATCTTGAAGTAGAAGGAGATACTTATTTTCCAAGCTTTAACGAAGATGAATTTGAACTGATCCAGGAGGAGAGCTTTGAAGGAGAGATTCCTTATCAGTATTTAACCTATACAAGGAGACAGAAGGAGAACTATCACTTATGATAAAGCTGGTATTCGGTACCGGGAATCCGGGGAAGATGAACGTAATGAGAAGTCATCTTAAGGGTCTTGATATTGAGATCATAGGTCTGAAGGAGCTTGACTACGCATGGCCCAGGGTGGACGAAAGCGGCAATAATCCACTGGAGAACGCTAGAATTAAGGCGTTAGCTTATTATCATTGTTGTCATAAGCCGGTATTCTCCTGCGATTCCGGACTTTATATTGAAGGACTCGCACCGGAGCAGCAACCGGGAGTTCATGTCCGCAATGTCCATGGCAAGACCTTGTCTGATGATGAGATGGTAGAGCATTATGCAGGAATAGCAAGGAATCTGGGAGGGCAGTGTGTTGCAAGATATAAAAATGCCATCTGCCTTGTGCTGAATGAGGATGAAATATACGAATGCATGAGTGATGACATTAGTGGAGACGCATTTCTTATTGTTGAAGAACCACATGAAATGGTAGCGGAAGGTTTTCCGATCGACCGATTATCTGTCCATATTGCTACGGGAGAATACTATAATGATATGGAGGATTATGATGTCTGTACAAGTATGAGCAGAGGGTTTCAGAAATTCTTCAAGAAGGCAATTACAACATGGATTCACACAGATACTGCCTGTATCTAGGTCTATTTTATCATATCGCCTAATTCCATTATTCGTTGACTTTATAGTTAATATGGCATAAAATTTTAAGCATAGGATTTGATGATAACTTCATGGAAGAAGCATTTATATCAAGCTTTTTTTCATGAAGTTTTTATCGTCATTTGGTTACCTGAGAAGACTCGGTTGGGAAAACGGACGACTTTCTCAGGTATTTTATAGACAAAGGCAGGTTAATAAATGGAGAAGATTGAATTATCAGTAGGAATAATCCAATATAAATTCGATCCGGTAGAAGATGTGCTGTATGGTAATAATGTTATCGCTATTCTCAGTGGGGACAAAGCGATACTCATTGATACAGGATATGATTTTCAGACGGAAGAAGTGAGAAAGGACCTGATAGAGTCCGGTATCTCAATTGAAGAAGTTATTGTTTCGAATTTTCAAAAAGAACATGTCCAAGGCATGAAACTCCTGGGTGGTATCACAATCTATGGCAGCCAATATTACCAGCCGGCCTTGAATCAGTGGGCCTCCGCTGAGGAACAGAACTATTATGAACCGACAATCAAGATTGACAAATCCCGAAAAATTATATTTGGTGATCAGGTATTGGAACTCATTCATAATCCAGGTCAATCCATATGTACTTTGCTAATTAAAATCAATGAGAAATACCTATATATCGCGGATGAACTGATGTATGCCACGACAGGCGAGCCTTTATTGCCGCGTGTAACAAAGCACAGTATTATTAATTATTATGTCTCTGTTCATAACCTGGCGAAGCTTAGTAATTATATCTTCCTTCCAGGACATGGAGATGTGATCTTCGAACAGCATAAAATTATTGCGGACACAAAAAATGTTTGTTACTACCTTTGTGAGATACTAAGCCATGATGAAGAGATTACAGTTGAGCAGGCAACAAAAAACTGTAAATGTACCTTTTTGCATACAGGCTGGCATGAAAACGTGTATAAATAAGAATATTTGAATCCACCCGGTTCCTTCTTCCTTGGATCGGGTCTTTTTTTGTGTAAAGATCCTCAAAGTAACGGTAAACGAGAAGGATTACTAAAATTGGGAAAAAAAAAGTATTGACTAATCCTTAATTTAATAGTAGACTTTATCCATTAAAAGCGTTAAAGCTTTAAAGCGAAACAGCGATTTGGATGACGACGCTGTTACTTTATACCATAGGAGGATATGCTCAAATGAGAATAAGAAAATTGATCGCCGGTCTCTTAATAACGGCAATGTCTACCATAGTACTTACCGGTTGCAGTTCAAAGGAGGTCTTTCATATCGGTGTAAACCAATATGTAACCCACGCTGCACTTGATGCCAGTTACAAAGGCTTTGTTGATGCACTGGCAGATGCAGGCTACATAGATGGAGAGAATATCAAGATTGATCTCCAGAACGCACAGGGTGACCAGGCAACCGCCAGTACGATTGCAACAAAGCTGGTGAACGATAATAATGATTTGATTTTAGCTATTGCTACCCCGTCTGCACAGGCAGTGGCAAATGCAACCAAGGACATTCCAATTCTGATTACTGCAGTCACTGATCCGGCAGGCTCCGGCCTGGTTGCTTCCAATGAAGCGCCCGGTGGAAATGTATCCGGTACTTCGGATCTGACACCGATTAAGAATCAGATCGAGCTCTTAACCAAACTGATTCCAACCGCTAAGAATATCGCAATCTTATACTGCTCCAGCGAAAGTAATTCCAAGATCCAGGCAGAAATTGCCGCGGATGCTGCTGCTGAACTGGGTCTGACCACAATAGATGCCACGGTATCAAATTCCAACGAGATACAGCAGGTGGTACAGTCCTTGGTTGGTAAGGTGGATGCGATCTATGCTCCGACGGATAACATTATTGCTTCCGGTATGCCCACCGTTGCACTTGTGGCAAATGATAATGGTATTCCGGTTATCTGTGGTGAAGAAGGAATGGTTGATGCAGGCGGTCTTGCTACCTATGGTATTGATTACTACAAGCTTGGTCGTATCACCGGTGAACAGGCGGTAAAGATTATCAAGGGCGAAGCAACTACGGATTCCATGCCGGTTCAGTACTTACCGGATGATCAATATTCTCTTAAGATTAATGAAGAGGTTGCGGCTAAGCTTGGCATCACGATCCCCACAGATCTTCAGGCAAAATAACTCATTTAGACAGAATTACTTTATAAGATTAGTATGAATAAGACCACATCGCTATGTGGTCTATATTCATTCAGAGCAACAGAATGAAGCACGAACAATAACAGGTTTATAAATTAGCATAAATAATCGGTAGAGACTTTCACTGATGAATAAGAAAGGAACAGGAATATATGAATATCGTCATGGCTATCTTCGGTGCAGCATCTCAGGGTCTAACCTGGGCGATTCTGGCACTGGGTGTTTATCTCACCTTCCGAATTCTCAACTTTGCGGATATGTCCTGTGAAGGAAGCTTTGCACTTGGAGGAAGTATCAGCGCAGTACTAATGGTGAATTATCAATGGAATCCATTTGTTACACTGATCATCGCTATCCTGGCAGGCATGGCAGCAGGCTTTATTACCGGATTTCTACATACCAAACTCAAAATACCTGCAATTTTGTCCGGTATTCTTACCATGATCGGTTTATACTCGATTAATCTTAGGATCATGGGTCAGGCGAATACCTCACTAATCGGACAGAATACAATTATCTCTATCTTCAAGAATCTTCTTCCGGAAGCGAAAGA
>JAGFXQ010000085.1 GCA_017861355.1 Bacillota bacterium | reverse complement strand
GGTTGAGAACCGAATGACCTCACTGGATACCTTCCGTATTCCAGTGGATGGTGAATTCGATGCACCTAAGAGGTATAATGGAATTACATATCCCATTGTGCTGGATTGGGATACCAACCGAATTGAATTATATAAGTTTATTTACCATGATACGGAAAAAGAAGCGATGGCTGCTTTGAAATAATTTTTCCATAATGTTAAAATGTGCTTTACTCAATAATATATTATGCTATTGAAGAGGTGTTGATATGAACTTTATATCAGCACCTTCTTTGTTGGGAATCCATAGAAAATTACGGATGAATTCACTTTTCATAGAGATCCTTTACCTCACCATTATATGTAATAATCACAATATGACGTATCCGTTATGAATTTATGTACTATATTTTGTATGAAAAATTAAAAAATGGTATGTTCCGGATTGCATTTTCGTTACGTTTGATTTATAATACAATTCTCAGATAGAGTACCGGAGGAGAAGGAAATTATGAAAACAATTAAACGTAATGGTGCGGAAGAGGCTTTTGACTTAAAGAAGATCATAGCAGCCGTAAAGAAAGCAAACGAATCAGGTGATAAGACATTTCTTAATGATGAACAGATTAAGAATATTGCCGAATATGTAGAATATAAATGTGAAAAGTTAAACAGAGCTGTGTCTGTGGAAGAGATTCAGGATATGGTGGAAGATCAGATTATGGCGACCGGATCCTTCGATCTGGCGAAGCGTTATGTCAAATACCGTTATCAGAGATCATTAATCCGTAAGGCGAATACGACCGACAATCGAATTCTGACTCTGATTGAAGGAAATAATGAGGATGTAAAGCAGGAAAACTCCAATAAGAATCCGACGATCAACAGCGTACAGCGTGATTATATGGCTGGTGAAGTAAGCAAGGATATCACCAAAAGATTGCTTCTACCGGCGGATATTGTAGAAGCCGATGAAGAGGGTATCATTCATTTCCATGATACGGATTACTTCGCTCAGCACATGCATAATTGTGATCTGGTTAATCTGGAAGACATGCTTCAGAACGGGACAGTAATCAGTGAGACCCGGATTGAGAAGCCCCATAGCTTCTCTACGGCTTGTAATATTGCAACACAGATTATCGCACAGGTGGCAAGCAATCAATACGGCGGACAAAGCATCAGTTTGTCCCATTTGGCACCCTTTGTTCAGATATCAAGAAGGAAGATTCATGCGGAGGTTCTGGAGGAGATTGAGATTCTAGGCAGTACTGTGTCCGTGGAGCAGGTCGAGAAGATCGTTGAGATGAGACTTCGTAAGGAAATCAATCGTGGTGTTCAGACGATTCAATATCAGGTAATTACCCTGATGACCACGAACGGACAGGCTCCGTTCCTCACCGTATTCATGTATTTGAATGAAGCAAAGAATGAGATCGAGAAGAGAGACCTCGCCATGATTATTGAGGAGACTCTGAAGCAACGCTATCAGGGCGTAATGAATGAAGCTGGTATCTGGGTTACTCCTGCATTTCCTAAGCTGATCTATGTGCTGGAGGAAGATAATGTGACCGAAGGCGCTGAATTCTATTACCTTACGGAATTAGCAGCCAAATGTACGACCAAGAGGCTGGTGCCGGATTATATCTCTGAGAAGAAGATGAAAGAGCTCAAAGAGGGGAACTGTTTCCCGGTGATGGGCTGTCGCAGTGCTTTAAGTGCCTGGAAGAATGAGAACGGAGAATATCAATTCTACGGACGATTTAATCAGGGCGTAGTAACCATTAACCTGGTGGACGTAGCTTTATCCTCCGGTGGAGACCAGAAGAAGTTCTGGGAGATCTTCGATGAGAGACTGGAGCTTTGCTACAAAGCTCTTATGGTTCGTCATAAGCGTCTGAAGGGAACCTTATCGGATGCAGCTCCGATTCTATGGCAGCATGGAGCCCTGGCTCGCCTGAACAAAGGGGAGACCATCGATAAGCTACTCTATGGCGGTTATTCTACGATATCCTTAGGATATGCAGGACTCTATGAATGTACTAAGTATATGACCGGATTATCTCATACCGATCCACAGGCAACTACATTTGCGCTGGATGTTATGAAATATATGAATGTTGCGTGCAATCGTTGGAAGGCAGAGACCAACATCGGCTTTGCTATCTATGGTTCACCGATTGAGAGCACGACCTATAAATTCGCTAAGTGCCTTCAGAAGCGTTTTGGCGTGGTGAAGGATATCACAGATAAAAGTTATATTACGAATAGCTACCATGTTCATGTTACGGAAGAAATCGATGCATTTACAAAGCTCCAATTCGAAGCACAGTTCCAGTCCCTTTCTACGGGTGGAGCAGTCAGCTACGTGGAGGTTCCGAATATGCAGAATAATATTCCGGCGGTTTTACAGGTTATCCGCTTTATCTATGATAACATCATGTATGCGGAGTTGAACACCAAGAGTGACTGCTGCCAGGAATGTGGCTATAACGGCGAGATACAGATTGTCTCCGATCAGGGTAAGTTAGTCTGGGAATGCCCTAAATGCGGTAACCGGGATCAGGATAAATTAAATGTAGCACGCAGAACCTGCGGCTATATCGGAACCCAGTTCTGGAATCAGGGGAGAACTCAGGAGATTAAGGAAAGGGTGCTCCATCTATAATGAATTATGCAACGATTAAGAAAACAGACATTGCGAACGGCTCAGGGGTAAGAGTATCCCTCTTTGTCTCCGGTTGTACTCATCACTGTAAGGGATGCTTCAATGCGGAGGCCTGGAACTTTAATTATGGTTCTCTATTTACCGAAGAGACGGAAGCGGAAATCCTAGAAGCCTTATCCCATACTTACATTACCGGTTTGTCCCTGTTAGGCGGAGAACCGCTGGAACCAGTGAATCAGCGGGTGTTGTTACTGCTTGTGAAGAAGATGAAAAGTATCTATCCGAACAAGGATATCTGGTGCTATACCGGATATGATTATGAACGCGAGCTATTGCTGGAGAGCAGAGCCCGCTGTGAAGCTACAGATGAGTTACTAAGCTACATCGATGTATTGGTGGACGGTGAATTCGTCGAGGAGCTGAAGGACATCAGCTTACAGTTTCGTGGAAGTTCAAATCAGAGAATCATCGATGTAAAGGCTTCCAAGAGAACCGGAGAGCTTCAATTATGGAGATGATAACCAAATAATACAAATCCCGCAGTTTCACCCGACATGTACTTTACTTGTTGGGTGGAGCAACGGGATTTTTATTTAGGAATTTTTTGTCGATTATTGAATTTATGCTGTCGATTTGGTATGATATAGTTAATTATCATGAAAGGGTATAATGTATTATATTATACAAAAAATGCGATGATTTTTGGATTGATTTATTTGGTTGGTTTTATAATGAGTTTGATATTAGCTTTTCTCTTGACTAAAAGCAGTAAAATACAAATATCCAGAAGATTATTCATTATGACCTTACTGGTTTCTTTCTGGTTGCTTATGGAGATGATAAGCTTTGTTGCGTCGCCTAAGTGGATTCTTTTATTTCAGATACTGAAATACATAGGTGTTATTCTTGTTCCACCGATCCTTCTGATCGCTACAGTAATCTTTGTCAAAAAAGATAATAAGATGAGGGTACCGCAGAGATTATCTGTCTATGTTATACCGGCTCTTTCTTTGTTATCCATATTCACAGGGCATATCCCTTATCCATTTTTTACTGATCCGCTAGTTGTGATCAAACAGGGAATACCTATTTTTACCTATATTAAGAATATTGGTTTTCTAATAAATACATTGTACTCCTATATAATTATTTTAGTCTCTTGTTATTTGCTGCTGATCAGATTCTTAAAATCTCCTATGATTTATCGAAAGCAAAGCTTATTTGTATTTTTAGGCTGCAGTACTACCATGGTTATGAATGTCCTGTTTATTACACAAAAAGTATTTATCTTACCGGTTGATACAACCCCCATCTTTATAGTGATAACCTTAGTCGTATTCTATTGGGGCGTCTATCATCTGCCTAAGATATTAATTGTACCTTATGCCAGAGATCTGGTAATCGAAAATATCAAAGATTTATTATTTGTTCTGGATAATGATGAATGTATTATTGATGTGAATCCAACCGCCCTTGAATTCATACGCATCTATGCGGATCCGGTATTAAAAAGAGAAGCTTCTTTATCTATGCTGATCGGCAAGAGCATCTATGAGGTTCTGAGACACATCCCACAGGTGAAAGATCTGCTGTTGCCGCTGGATTCGACAAATGATAATACGGTAGAGCTTATGCAGGATGGTGATAAAAAGTATTACCGGATTAATGTGGAAGAAATCTATGATGGCGATAGGTTGAAAATTGGGACTCTTTATTTATTACATGATATGACACAAATAAAGGAACAGTTGAATCATCTGATCGAGCTCAATGATGAACTGATGATCTCAGATAAAATTATCAATGATGCAATTGAAGGGATCGTAATCACGAATTCAGATAATATAATCCTCCGTGTGAATGAAGCTATGACCAAGATGTCAGGCTTTTCGAGAGATGAGCTTCTTGGGAACAATCCAAGGATACTAAAGTCAAATTATCATGATGCGCTATACTATCAAGACATGTGGAACCAGATTACTACACAAGGGTATTGGGAGGGGGAAATCTGGGATAGGAGAAAAACGGGAGAAGTTTATCCAAAGTGGATGACGGTCACAACGATCAATCATCCGGATGGATCCATTGCAAATTACATCGGAATCTCATCCGATATCTCTAAAATGAAAAAAGCGGAACATGATATCCATTTATTGGCTTATTACGATACCTTGACCGGGATTCCGAACCGAACCTTGTTCTATGATCGACTAAATACGGCCTTGAGCCATGTGAAAAGGAATAACTCTAAAATTGCATTAATTTATATGGATATTGACCACTTCAAGCTGATTAATGATTCCTTGGGACATGATACCGGTGATCAAATGTTGATTGAAGTCACGAAAAGAATAAAATCTGTGATTAGGGAAGAAGATATTCTGTCAAGATTAGGCGGTGATGAATTCACACTCCTGATCGAAGACGAGAACTGTTCCGAAGTTGCTGCTTCCCTTGCAGAGCAGATTATTAATGAAGTGAATAAACCGATTATTCTCAAGGAGAAGGAAATCACCGCCAGCATCAGCATCGGTATTTCTATCGCGCCAATTGATGACATTACGATGGAAGGACTAATCAGAAAAGCAGATAGTGCCATGTACCATAGCAAAGAATCCGGAAGAGGCAAATATGCATTTTCATCCGCCGAAATCGAGCGAAGAAATCATGAGCAGCTTGAATTACAGATTATGCTAAAGCAGGCTCTACAAAATAATGAATTTGAATTATATCTGCAACCGCAGATTTCATTTGTCAATGATCAATATACAATTATCGGTGCAGAAGCTTTAATCCGTTGGAATAGAGATAGCGAAGTCATTCCTCCCGGAAGGTTCATCCCGGCGGCGGAGGAGAACGGGTTGATTCTCCCAATCAGTAATTGGCTCACTTCCGAGATATTCCGAATGGATCAAAGACTGAAGGATCATGGAATCAATATAAAATTAGCCATTAATGTATCTGTGAAGCAGTTTGAGAATAAGGATTACATTCAATTGCTTCGTAAATTGTTGGAAGAGCACTCACTACAGAACATCCAATTGGTGGTGGAGATCACGGAAAGTATGTTCATTCATGATCTTAATAGGGCGATTGAATATTTGCTGGAAATGAAGGAATTGGGGATTCAGATTGCGTTAGATGACTTTGGAACAGGATTTTCATCCTTAAGCTATTTGACAAGGTTACCAATTGATTATCTGAAAATCGACCGAGCATTTGTCAGCAGTATGGATGAAACTCAAAATAGAAAGTTGACATATTCCATCATTTCTATGGCAAAGACACTAAATCTAAAGACATTAGCAGAGGGTGTGGAGACACCGGATCAGGCAGAGCAGTTGGTTGAGGTTGGTTGCGACGAGCTTCAGGGTTATTATTTTAGTAAACCAATCACCTTAGATGAGTTTATCGCTTTCTATAATAAAAGAAATTATCAATAAGCCGAAAGCTTTCCAACTGAAGTGGGATAACTTCCGGTGGAAAGCTTTTTCTCTAAGTAGTCAAACGCACAAAATTGTGAAGTTGTATTGAAATACATCAAAATGGAAATCGGTGGATAGTTAACAGGAATTATGATAGGATAATCTGAGATTAATGTGATTGATTTTATTGTATAATTGTGATTATAGGGAGTAGAAGTTTATGAAAATACAAGAACTAAACAGTAAGAAATTTAATGAATTCATTGAGTATTGTAATAAATATGGCAGTGAGCATGATGACAGCTTTCTACCGGATGAAAAATTTATTGCAAATGATGATAACCCTACTTATTTATTATTAAGCGATGAGGGGAAAATAATTGGCGTAGTATCGGTAATTCTGACATCAGCATTTCGAGCCGCAGGAAAAGCCAGATTTCGAATATTTCATTCCGTTATAAATGATATGGAAGTATATGAAATGCTACTAAACGCTGTAAAAGATCACCTTACAAATTGTGAAACAGCATATTTATTTTTACCCAAAGATAAATTTGAAACCGGAGAAATACTCAAAACACTCGGCTTCAAAATCACACGATATTCATACTATATGCAGAGGTATCAGAAAAAACCGATAAAAGCAATTTTTCCGGGAGATATTCAATTGAGACCTTTTAAAGAAGGTATTGATGAAGTGGTTTGGTGTGATATTATAAATGAATGCTTTGCCAATTTGGCTGGGCATGTACATTGTACCCCGGATACAGTCAGGGACAGGCTACACGATGATGAGCTTATAAAAGGTGGAATGATGATCCTATGGGATAAGGATAAGGCAATCGGAACCTTAAGTGTAGGTATAGATGAGTCCGATGGTATAAAATTTGCTTTTATCAGCTCAGTTGCTATTCTTCCGGAGTATAGAGGAAAAAAACTTGGTAGAAATTTAATCAGGGCTGCGATTGAATTTGGTTGGGAAAACGGCTATGAAAACACGTCGCTATCGGTAAATGCAGAGAATTTAAATGCGGAGAAGTTATACCTAAGTGAAGGCTTTGTAGAAAAGGCTGTTATGGTGTGTTACAATATTTAATTTATAAGAATATCTTGTGAGAATGATAAGTATGGAAAAATGAAATTTTGGTTATGCAAAGGCCCATAAATAAATGAGTGGAAATGAATAAAACAATAGAAGCAAAGGAGAGTTATAAAATGGAGAAACCACGTATATTTTCAATGTCCTTTTCAAGTGTTTATCCTCTTCTGGTTAAGAAAGCAGAGAGAAAAGGAAGATCAAAAATAGAAGTAGACGAGATTATTTATTGGCTAACCGGCTATGATGAGCAGTCACTGCAAGAGCAAATAACAAATCAAGTTGACATGGAAACTTTCTTTCAACAAGCACCACAGATTAATCCGAATGTTGTACTCATCAAAGGAATGATCTGCGGATACCGGGTGGAAGAAATTGAAGATGATTTAATGAGACAAATCCGATATCTAGATAAACTAATAGATGAGTTGGCAAAGGGGAAAGCGATGAAGAAGATATTAAGGGAGCAGGCTTAGCAATCATAGTTAATTGATACCTTTATGATACAATGGTATCCTACAGAAGATAAGAAAAATGACAGGGTTCCTCTTATATATACCACCAAATCAGAGCAGTCAGTATCATAGTGATACTGGCTGCTTTTTATGAAATATAGGGACGTGGGTTAGGCAAACAATGTCTTGTCACTTATCTACATCTGCAAAATATAATAATAGTAAATTAATTACATTATACAACATCGAACTTCAAAATAGTAAGGAGAGTATTAGCTTATGGCATATAAGGATAAACTCCTAATTCTTGGTGCAGGTGGACACGGGCGAGCGGCAGCTTATGTTGCAGCCAATATGAAGAGATGGCGTCAGATCGCTTTTCTAAATGATTCGGAGACACAAGATAAGAAGGATTTTAGAATCATTGGTAGATTCAATGAGGTCCATCATTATAAGGATGAATATGATATGTTCGTTGCCATCGGAGATAATGAAATTAGGGAAAAACTATTACTCCAACTGGAAGTGGAGAATGCCAGCATTCCGGTTTTAATTCATCCCAGTGCATTGATTGGCGAGAATGTGAAGCTGGGTGCTGGTTCAATCGTTATGGCCGGAGCCGTAATCATTTGTAATAGTACGATCGGAAAAGGCGTTATTATAAATACGAGTTCATCTGTAGACCACGATAATATGATAGGAGACTTTGCCCATATCTCACCGGGGGTACATATGGCCGGAGAAGTGAAAATCGGTGATGACACGTGGATTTGTATTGGGGCTACTGTGATCAACCGCATCACAATAACAGATCATTGCATCATCGGAGCTGGTGCTGTCGTAATAAATAACATCACAGAGAAAGGCACCTATGTTGGCGTTCCTGCCCGGAAAATAAAAAGCTAGGGAGGAACTAATTACTGCGAAAATCATAAGATGTTAATGATCTCTAGATACAAGAATAAGGTGTTATATGAACTATCTAATGGTTGCTTCGCATTCGATTAGAAGATTTAGTGGCTTGTATATATCCCATATTAAACGATTAATTGATATAGTGCTCTCTGTGATAGGAATCGTGATGCTGGCTATCCCGATGCTGATTATTGCATTGATTATAAAAAAGGAAGATCCCGGTCCTGCTGTGTTTAAACAGAAGAGAATCAGCATACAAAAGGGTTATTTTATTATGTTGAAATTCAGATCAATGAAGATGAGTACGCCACATGATGTGCCAACACATCAACTTGAGAATCCGGAACAGTATATACTGAAATGCGGGAAGTTTCTACGAAAATATAGCCTGGATGAGCTGCCACAGCTGTTTAACATCTTGAGGGGTGATATGAGTATCATTGGACCTCGCCCGGCGTTGTGGAATCAGTATGATTTAATTGAAGAGCGTGATAAGTATGGTGTCAATGATGTAAAACCGGGACTCACCGGATGGGCTCAGATTAATGGTCGTGACGAGTTGGAGATACCAGATAAAGCAAAGCAGGATGGAGAATATGTCCAGAAACAGGGCTTCTTAATGGATTGTAAGTGTTTCTTCGGGACCATTGTTAAGGTTTTTCGACATGTGGGTGTTGTGGAAGGTGGGACCGGAGTTAAAGAGAAGAAAAGAATACTGTTTGTTGCAAATGTGGCAAAAGAACACATACTAAAATTTCATGTTCCATCCATAAAGAAGTTTAAAGAAGAGGGCTGGATTGTTGATGTCGCTTGTTCAGGTTCGGAAGTAGTGCCATATTGTGATAAGCAATTTCATACTTCATGGAAGAGATCGCCGTTTACTATAAAGACTTTGCTTGGAGTTCTCGAGTTAACGAAGATTATAAAAGAAAACCACTATAATGTGGTATATTGTCACACACCGGTTGGGGGAATGATAGCTCGCTTAGCAGCAGCTGCGGCAAGGACAAAAGGTACAAAAGTGGTTTATTTTGTACACGGATTTCACTTTTACTCTGGTGCACCGTTAATTAACTGGCTTATATATTATCCCGTCGAATGGCTACTCGCAAAGTGGACGGATGCCATAATAACTATTAATGGTGAAGATTATCATAATGCTAAGAATCATTTGAAATGTAAATGTGTATATCAACTGAATGGGATGGGAATAGATTTAGAACGGTTTTCTAGTATTAATAGAGCCGAAATCAGGGCTAGGTGCAGAGATGAACTTAATATACCACAAGATGCTTGGGTTATGGTATATCTGGCCGAATTGATACCAAATAAAAATCAGGGGATGTTACTCGATACTCTAAAATTATTGCTGGTTAATCATCCAAATACTTACTTACTACTTGCTGGTATAGATCATAACGATGGTAAATTTCAAGAATATGCAGGTGAAATTGGTGTTCTTGATCATGTTTGCTTCCTCGGGTGGAGAGATGATAAAGAGATTCTTTATGCCGCAGCAGATGTCTGTACAGCAACAAGCATAAGAGAAGGCTTGGCGCTTAATATAGTTGAGGCTTTGGCATCGGGGCTACCTGTTGTCGCCACAAGAAACAGGGGGCACGAACCGATAATTGAAGATGGGCTTAATGGGTATCTGGTAGATGTTGGGGATAGCTTAAGTATGGCAAACAGAATCACACAGGTTTTAACTGAAAAAACCTTCAATGAATATACCCAGAATGATCTTAGAAAATATGATGAAAAGGTTATTTGCAAGAAAATTGTAGAGTATGTATCTAAATAGATATAGATCTGTTGGCAATGGAATAATGACAATAATTCAGTACTGATATATTCCAGTGAGGGATATATTCGCATGAAATAATATAAAAAGAATATCAAAATTTACTTCATTAAAAATCAACTTATCTAGGTAAGGATGTAAATTTACGATAGAAAGGGTAGGTGTGATGAGAATATTATTATTAACCGATGATTTATGGAATGATAAATTCCATACCAACAATGTCATGACTAACTGGTTCGAAGGATTTCCTGCGGAGTTTGCCAATATTTACTTGGCTCCGGGTATTCCGGATAATAAATGTTGCAGAAAATATTATCAGATTACCGATAAAATGATGTTTATGAGTATAGTTACCAAGCATAGAGCAGGTAGAAGCTTTGAATGCAATCTGGATTGCATACCTCAGGAGGATTCGTTCCCGGAACAGGAGAACAAAGCCTTCTATTTTTTTATGAAGCGTATTGTGACAGAGACAATCCGACTGATTCGTGACTGGATCTGGTTGTCCGGTGATTATAATGTTGATGAAATAAATCAATTTATTACTGATTTTAATCCCGATATTATCTTCAGTGTGCGCCTTGCAAGTAGAAAAATGCTAAGATTCGAGAGATTGATATCCGGATTAACGAATTGCCCTATGATTGCTTTTACCGGAGATGATGAATATACCTTATTACAGCTTCGATTTTCACCAATATACTGGTTGAGAAGATTATGCCTCAGGAAGGATTTACGAAAGACCATACCATGTTACAGTAAATATTATATGCTCTCTGAGAAGCAGGCTAATTTATACAGGCAGCAATTTCATATTGATACGGATCTATTAATGAAATGTGGTGATTTTGCTGATGAATTTCTGCAAAAAGAAGTGCATTCACCAATTAGGTTGGTTTATGCCGGGAAATTATATTGCAACCGATGGAAAACCTTAATTCGAATTAAAGATGCTTTAGAGAAGATAAATAAAAATGAAATCCAGATGGTGCTACAAATATATACGAAAGATTGGATATCAAAAAGGCGAAGAAAGCAGTTAAGTGACGGCAAAAACTCCCTCTTAATGCCACCTGCAGATGCCGAGAAACTTAAGGAAATATATCAGAATGCTGACATTGCATTACATGTAGAAGCCTTTGACCTGAAGAACCGATGGATAACAAAATATTCATTTTCAACAAAAATTATTGATTGCTTTTCTAGTTCCTGCGCTGTAGTAGCAATATGCCCAGCTGATAATGCGGGTTATCAGTACTTAAAAGGTAGAGATGCTGCTATA
>JAGFXQ010000307.1 GCA_017861355.1 Bacillota bacterium | reverse complement strand
AGATACGGCGAAGATATCCGCTAAGCTCCTTGATATCAGAATATCTTCTTCTTGTCATCCACAGAGAAATAAGAGTGATTAAGACCGAAGTAATCCCTACTGCAACTCCGGTAACCGGAGCGATCAAAAAGCCAATTGTACTCCCAATTATCGTAATGCCGATCAGCATCAGTAGCATTTGGCGATACGCTTTATTTCTCAGCATACTCTCCTCCTATCCTCATTGTGCTTTCAATTTAATCCTCGAACCGGACCAAAGGATGATTCACTCAATGTTGCAACGCACCCAAGGGTTGAACTATTGACCTACTTTATATCCGAGACCCCGAACCGTCTTTATAACCGACGGATTCTGAGGATCCTCCTCCAGCTTGTCCCGTAGCCTCTTAATATATACCGTTAAGGTATTATCATTAACAAAGTCACCGGCAACATCCCAGATCCCCTCCAGTAATTGATTCCTTGATAGCACTTGGCCTTCATTATTAGCAAAGGTTAATAACAGCCTGTATTCCAAAGCAGTCAGGATAACCTCCTGACCGTTTCGATATACCTTAGCATCCATTGTATTGATCCGAACGGAATCCAACTCTATGATATGTTTTGTGCTATTATCCTTCTGATATCTACGTAGTACTGACTTAATTCTTGCTTGCAACTCACGGACACGGAAAGGCTTTGTTATGTAATCGTCTGCGCCTAACTCCAGTCCCATCACCACATTCACCTCTTCGTCACAGGCAGTCAGAATGATTACCGGTATGTCCCGATGCTCCCTTGCCAGCTTACATAGTTCATAACCGCTGCCATCCGGCAGTGTCAGATCAAATAAGCAAAGATCAACCTTCTGTTCCTTCAGTGCCTTCGTCCCCGAAGCTACGTCCTGACATAATAGTACGTTGTAACCCTCCTGAGAAAGAGCATAATCCAATCCAAGTGCTATCGTATTATCGTCTTCTACCAGCAATACTTTCATCGTCATCATTCCCTTTCTCTATCCTTGATTTACTGATTATTCTTACTCTATAGTATAGTATTTCTATATACAACTACACTAACGATTACCACCGCAATAGATATTCATAAAATGCGAAAAGCGCCTTAACTTTTTGTACTACGGCGCCGGTTTCTCATGCCGACTGCCAACCCGATCCCAAGTAACAGTATTATGAGACATTTAATATCTATCATGAATATTTCGGCTGAGTTAACAGACCCTGCCGGAGCATTCTTAAATTGCTTGCTTAAATAGCTATCCGTTATATCCATCCCTTGTGCGTCGAAGAGTCGAAAACCGGTCCACCAAAAATCTTTATTCTCCTGAACTTGAAAAAAGGTCTCTTGATCAATATTCCCCTTATACATTACTTCATAATAAATATCCTGTATAGATTTCGCATATTCATATCGAACAGCACGTCTATCTTTAATCGACCCGTATATGATCACCTGACTTTTGTTATCCGGCTTAACTGTTAACCTTATTGGAGGACCGGAACCATACTCTGCACTACGAATCACATATTTTCCGTTCCATCCACGTTTTAATAGAACCATACCCATAAAGCATTCGCCATACTGACTGTCCGAAAAGATAACATACATCCAGTTATCCTCTGACTGTATTAAATTCACTTCCGCTTTAACTTTCTGATTCGGTATGTAATCACGGATCGCTGCTGCTAGATCTGTCGTGTCTTCCTTAATACAATACGAATTATCATAAGTATAATATGTTAGCATCAAAGTTGTCAGCAATATCAGTATCGGAATTAGTCTTGAGCTCATCCAACTCAACTTGAAATTCCCGTTCCTCTCCTTCTCCTCCAAAGTCACAGAATTCACCTCCTCAACTACCGTTATGTCCTTATTTATCTCACCCGCGAATACATCGGATGCCCCACATTGAATTGTACCAGGTCCCAGAGGTTCCCGTATAAATCCTTGAAGACTGCAACCACACCATAATCCTGCTCCTTGGGTTCACGAATAAACTCGATGCCAATCGCTTTCATCTCATTGAAATCTCTCCAAAAATCATCTGTTCCAAGGAATAAAAAGATTCGTCCTCCCGCCTGATTTCCGATAAAAGTCTCTTGTTCCGGTTTGGATGCTCTCGCAAGAAGAATTGTTGTTCCGGCGGATCCCGGAGGTGCCACAACCACCCAGCGTTTGTCCTGCTCCGGCTGATAAGTATCTTCAATTAATGTAAAATGAAGCTTCTTCGTATAGAATTCAATTGCTTCATCATAATCCTTCACTACTAATGCAATATGTATTATGGATTGTATCATTCGATCATCCTTCTTTCTAAGGTTCTATACCTTTTGTAATCATCATCCTAATATTGGAAGTATATTCTAGGGTTATTATAAATTTTACTGAACAATAAATCAATCACTTATTGTTTCCTCGAGAACCGGAGGACGCGTAAGCAAGATGAAATAATAAATAGTTTCACTTGTCATGAATAGAAAAGCAGTAGTTCTCCTATCGCCGATCATAATCTGATTATGAAGAGCTCTCTTGAACTACTGCTTAATTAATATTAAAGTGTCAAAAGCACCGAAGGTGCTTTCCGGATACAATGTATTACAATGTAAGCTTGCTTACAATTGTAATACATTGTATATGGAAAAATGCGTAGCGCATTTTGACACTTCATAAATTTATTATGAAAATATTAGTTTTAATTACTTACTCAGATACTCCAGACGCTCGGCTACCTGCTTCATCATATCGTTATACTTGTCAAGCTTAGCACGTTCCTCTACCAGCTTACTTTCCGGTGCTTTATTCACGAAGTTCGGATTAGCCAGCATTCCGGTAACACGCTTCAGCTCCCCTTCCAGACGTTCCTTTTCCTTGGTCAGACGTTCGATTTCTTTATCGATATCAACCAGATCAGTAAACGGAATATAGATAACTGCGCCGGGTACTACTGTGGATACTGCATCTTCTGAGATATCCGTCTTATCACTTTGAACACGGATCTCATTAGCATAACCAAGGGTTGCGAAGAATACCTTGCTCTCGGTAAAGATGTCACGAAGCTTATCGCTTTCCGATACAACAATCACGGTAGCCTTTCTGCTCGGTGGAACATTCATCTCTGCACGAACATTACGAATGCCCTTCACTGCTTCTTTAATCAGCTCAACCGCCTCTGCTTCCTTCGCATATTCATACTTCTCATTGTATACCGGCCACTTGGAGATCATGATGGAATCGGTCTCCTTTTGACCTGACATCTCCTGAAGAGTACAGAAGATTTCCTCGGTTACAAAAGGCATATACGGATGCAATAATTTGAGAGAAGTAACAAGAACATGCTTCAAAGTCCAAAGAGCTGCGGCTTTCGTCTCATCGGTCTCGCTGTATAATCTTGGCTTAACCATCTCTACATACCAGTCACAGAATTCCTCCCATACAAAGTCGTTAATCTTCTGTGCAGCGATACCGAGATCAAAGTTATCCAATCCTTCGGTGGTCTCCGCAACCAAAGTATTCACTTTAGAGAGAATCCATTTATCTGCAAAGGTTAAGAGGCTCTCATCGATGGTCTCACCGATGCTTGCCTTCTCCAGATTCATCATAATGAAGCGGGAAGCGTTCCAAACCTTATTCGCGAAGTTACGGCTGGCCTCAACTCTCTCCCAATAGAAACGCATATCATTACCGGGTGCATTGCCGGTAATTAAGGAGAAGCGGAGTGCATCTGCGCCGTACGTATCAATTACTTCAAGTGGATCAATACCGTTACCAAGGGATTTACTCATCTTACGTCCTTCGGAATCACGAACCAGACCATGGATTAATACTGTACTGAACGGTTTTTGACCCATATGAGCATAGCCTGAGAATACCATTCGAAGTACCCAGAAGAAAATGATATCGTATCCGGTTACTAGTACGTCCGTCGGATAGAAATATTCCAAGTCCTCTGTCTTCTCCGGCCAGCCAAGGGTAGAGAAAGGCCATAATGCCGAACTAAACCAGGTATCTAACGTGTCCTCATCCTGTCTTAAATGAGTGGAGCCACACTTCGGACATCTGGAGGGCTCTTCTCTGGATACGATAATCTCACCGCAGCCATCACAGTAGAAGGCCGGAATCCGGTGTCCCCACCAGAGCTGTCTGGAGATACACCAATCTCTGATATTATCAGCCCAGTTAAAGTAGATTTTATCAAAACGTTCCGGTACGAACTTAACTTCTCCTGTCTTAACACTATCAATCGCCGGTTTGATCAATTCCTCCATCTTAACGAACCATTGCTGCTTGATCAGCGGCTCTACTGTAGTGTGACAGCGATCATGGGTTCCAACATTATGAACATGATCCGCAACCTTAACGAGAAGTCCTAAATCCTTCAGTTCATTTACAATCACCTTACGAGCTTCGTAGCGGTCCATACCAGCGTATTTTCCACCATTTGAGTTAATCGTTGCATCGTCATTCAT
>JAGFXQ010000002.1 GCA_017861355.1 Bacillota bacterium | reverse complement strand
AAAAGGATACCTGGAGAATGAAAACAAGTATCCTTTTCATTTCTGGCAGAGGTCTATCAATTCTGTTCACTGATTCAGGGGGCTAAAAATTATCTGAATTATCTTTATATATAAAATAAAAAGAGATATAATTTTAGAATAATAGTACGGCTGATCATTCATAATGATAATTATTCGGAGGTGATATTTTATGGCACTGGTTGGTGCATTTATTGTACCTCATCCGCCACTCATTGTACCTGAGGTAGGGCGTGGCGAGGAGAAGAAGGTGAGTAAGACGATTCACAGCTATCATGAGGTTGCAAAAAGAATCGCAGAGCTGAAGCCGGACACAATTATTATTACTTCACCACATTCTATCATGTATTCGGATTATTTTCATATCTCACCGGGTAAGAAAGCTAAGGGTGATTTCGATAATTTCAGGGCGAAAGAGGTCTCTTTTCATGTTGATTATGATGAGGAATTTGTCAATTCGTTAGAAGCGTGTGCAGAACGGGATGGGATTGAGGCAGGAACCTTGGGTGAGAAGAACCCGGAATTGGACCATGGGACGATGGTTCCCTTATATTTTATTAATCAATATTATCAGAATTATCAACTGGTAAGGATCGGTCTGTCCGGTCTGTCCCTTCCCTTGCATTACCGTCTTGGTAAATGTATCGAGAAGACAGCGGCAAAGCTTGACCGCAGAATTGTCCTGGTAGCCAGCGGTGACCTCTCCCATAAGCTGAAAGAAGAGGGACCGTATGGATTTGCTAAGGAAGGAGTGGAGTTTGACGAGCAGATCGTTCAGGCGATGAAGGAAGGGGATTTCTTAAAATTCCTGGAATTTAACCCGGATTTCTGTGAGTCAGCGGCGGAGTGTGGACTTCGCTCCTTTATTATTATGGCAGGTGCCCTGGATAAGAAAGCGGTAAGAGCAGATTTTCTCTCTTATGAGGGAACTTTCGGTGTTGGTTACGGTGTCTGCGAGTATCAGATCATCGGTGATGCACCGGAGCGTAACTTTGATGAGATCTTTACGGCAAAACAAAGAGATCTCGCCAGAGAACGGCAGCAGCACGAGGATCCATACGTCCATCTGGCAAGGCATTCACTGGAGACCTTTATCACAAGCGGCAAGCAGGCAAAGCTACCGGAAGGGTTGCCGGAGGAGATGACGAAGCGCAGGGCCGGAGTCTTTGTATCTTTAAAAAAACACGGCAGTCTTCGTGGTTGCATCGGAACCATCAGCCCGGTTACAGGAAGTATCGCAGAGGAGATCCTTCGCAATGCCGTCAGCGCCGGTGATGAGGATCCCAGATTCCCGCCGGTGAAGGAGGAAGAGCTGGACGAGCTGGTCTACAGTGTGGACGTGCTTTCTCCGGCAGAGAAGATACAATCCATGTCAGAGCTTAACGTGGAGCGCTATGGTGTCATCGTATCCGCGGGAAGAAAAAGAGGACTTCTACTACCGAACCTGGAGGGTGTTGATACCATAGAACAGCAGGTAGCAATTGCTAAGAAAAAGGCAGGCATCTATGACAATGAGAAGGTTTCGCTGGAGCGGTTTGAGGTGGTGAGACATAAATGAGAACGGAATGCAGAATATGTCCTCACCATTGTAACATTGAGGAAGGACATCTTGGAATGTGTAATGCCAGAAGGAACCAAAGCGGAGAGATTATCAGCGACAATTATGGTAGGTTGACATCGGTTGCTCTAGATCCCATCGAGAAGAAACCGCTGTATCACTTTCATCCGGGTAGCAAGATTCTGTCCATCGGCAGCTACGGCTGCAATCTGAGCTGTCCCTTTTGCCAGAACTGTGATATCTCGATGGTAGGTAAGGATGATATAGAGACGGAAGAGGTCACTGTCTCTGAGATTGTGAACATGGCAAAGACACTTCACTCCAAAGGCAATATTGGTATCGCCTATACCTACAATGAGCCATTGATTGGCTTTGAATTCGTCCGTGATTGTGCGAAGGCGGCCAATGAACAGGGGTTAAAGAATGTAGTAGTTACGAATGGTTATATTTGCGAGGAACCGCTCGGAGAGCTTCTGCCCTATATTGATGCGTTTAACATTGATCTTAAGTGCTTTACAGAGGAATTCTACCATAAGCTGCGTGGCGATCTGGCCACGGTGAAGCGCACCATCGAGCTCGCGGCAGCGAATACCCATGTCGAGGTAACCACACTGATTATCCCGGGAGAGAATGACAGTGAGGAAGAGATGCTGGAACTTTCGGGCTGGTTAGCAGGTTTAAGTCCGGATATACCGCTGCATATCTCACGCTTCTTCCCCAGATGGAAGATGCAGGACCGGGAGGCAACACCGGTGGCAAAGGTATATCATTTGGCAGAACTGGCGAGAAGAAATCTTCGATTCGTTCACGAAGGCAATTGCTGATCGTGGGAAATACAGTTGCTTCACATGTTATGATTAAAGTGTCAAAAGCATAATATCAAATAAAGCTTCTCATACTAAGGATATATGTCTTACCTCGGAATTTGTCCATGTGAATTGGTTAAGGTCACAAGACAGCCGGAAAGACATTCACCCTTGGTAGAAAGGAGTCAGTATGGATAAGAAGCAGAACGAAAAGCAACATCAGAAGAAGGATCAGGAGAAGTTCAATAGTACCACGAATTCTGTAAAGCCGGAGAACCAGAATCAGAATCATAATGCAAGAAAAGAAGGCATAGGCAAGCAGAATACTAAATATTGAGATAAATAATTAATGGTTTGGGATAAAAAATATTCGAAGGGTCATCAAAAGCAGGAACTCACTTTTGTCCTCTCTGTAACATAGAGATGAAAGCGAGTTTTTGCTTTTTTACCTCCACTTGCGTTTATTCGAGATAAAACATGGAATTTTATATCAGGTTGTGTGGTTTCAGGTCGACAAGAGTGAGATACACTGGGATTGACATTTATCTTCTCAGATGATAACATGACCTCATCACAATGATAAATTTCATCATGAGTTTACTATCATGAGAAAGGAATGTTGAATTAAAGTTAATGAATTATATAACAAAAAGGAGGGAAGTTACATAGAATGTAATGTGATTGTGATACCGGTACCTATCCACAAGATCAACCCAAGATCTGTCTAACAGAAATGTTTATATTAGCGCCATGCACCTCCATTGGGATAAGAAGTTTGGAGGTTAACGAGGTAGAGGGTTAGCGAAGAATTCGGCGGATGCTCTCTCGTGCTCTTGGGCATGTGATATGTCGTCAAAACCTATTGGTAACAATAGAACAACAGCGGCATAACCAAGAAGATGAATTAGGGACAGCTCTGACTTTGTATAAGATTACAAAGCTTTGCTGTGCTATGAATTCATGATAATGTCATAAAAAATCTGTGATAATAAAATCACGCTATTCTTATGCCCTTTTATAAGAATTTCGGTTCATGAGAAAGTTCGCGAGGCGTACTTTCTATCGTTTTTTGCGACTGTTTTTACAAATTTAAATGGAACTGCGAAAGCAGATGGAGGATATGTTATGTGTGGAATTATAGGCTATACAGGAAGCCAACAGGCTAAGAATATACTATTAGGAGGACTCTCCGCGCTGGAATACCGTGGATATGACAGTGCTGGAATCGCCCTTTGCGATCAGGGAGAAGTTCATACAATCAAAACCATCGGAAAAGTATCGGAGCTGGTAGAGAAGGCGACCAAAGCGAATGCATTACAAGGAACCTGCGGAATCGGCCATACCAGATGGGCAACCCATGGCGGAGTAACCGATGTGAATGCGCATCCTCATACTCACGGTAAGGTTACCCTGCTGCACAATGGTATCATTGAGAATTATCATGCGCTGGAAGTAGAGCTTGCAAAAACAGGAAGATACCCGATCTCTCAGACCGATACCGAGATTGTTGCGTTACTCCTTGACAGCTTGTATGAGGGTGATGCAATTGATGCAATTATGAAAGCGGCGGAGAAAATCGATGGAGCTTATGCCTTCTGTATTCTGTTTGCAGATGAGCCGGAGGTTATCTATTCCTTACGTAATGCAAGCCCTCTGGTTGCTTGTCATGTTGAGGACGGTTCAATCATCGCTTCTGACCTGGTTGCTTTGATGGATTACTCAAAGGATTATTTTGTATTACCGGAGCGCCACATTGCCCGACTTACCAAGGAAGCAATCACATTAGTGGATTTTAACCGACAAGTAGTAGAACCTACGATGCTTCATGTAAGCTGGGATATTACTGCAGCACAGAAGAACGGTTATCCTCACTTCATGCTGAAGGAGATTTACGAGCAGCCGACTTCAATCCGTTCCACCATCACCCCGAGAATTAATCTGAATAATCTGCCGGACTTCACGGTGGATCATATTCCGGATGAAGTGTTTGAGAAAGTAGACCGTGTCATCGTGGCTGCCTGTGGTACGGCAATGCATGCCGGCTTAGTTGGAAAAGCAATGATTGAAAAACTGGTTCGTATTCCGGTAGAGGTTGAGATTGCCTCTGAATTCCGTTATAAGGATCCAATCATGAGTGATAAATCCTTAGTAATACTGATTTCCCAGTCGGGTGAGACTGCGGATACCCTTGCAGCACTACGTCTTGCGAAGGAGGCTGGTGCGACCACACTTTCTGTGGTTAATGTAAAAGGCTCCACCATCGACCGTGAGAGCGATTATGTACTTTACACCCATGCCGGTCCAGAGATCGCAGTTGCAAGTACCAAGGCTTATACAGCACAGTTGTCCTGCTTATATCTGTTAGCCTTCAAATTCGCTTTCATCCGCAAGACCATCTCGGAAGAGGAATGTGTTGGCTATATGAAGGGACTCAAGGAGGTTATCGCTTCAATTGAGGAGACATTGGCTTTTGATAAGACAGTGGATGAGATCTGTAAACATCTTGTGGATAAAGAGGACCTTTTCTTCATCGGTCGTGGATTAGATTACGCATTATGTTGGGAAGGCTCGATCAAACTCAAGGAGATCAGCTATATTCACTCTGAGGCCTATGCGGCAGGTGAACTAAAGCATGGTACTCTATCCTTAGTAACCGAGGGAGTTCCGGTTGTGGCATTGGCTACTCAACATCGGGTATTCTCCAAGATGGTATCCAATGTACGTGAGGTACGTGCCAGAGGAGCTTTTGTTGTAATGATTACGAACGGTAAGGCTCAGGTTGAGGAATCAGCTTACGATTATCACATTGAGCTGCCGAAGACTTCCGACGATTTCGCACCCTTCACTTCTGCAATTGTTCTTCAGCTGCTGGCTTACTATACCTGCGTTCATCGTGGCTTCAATGTAGATCAGCCGAGAAATCTTGCGAAGAGCGTAACGGTGGAATAAAAATTGAAGGAATAACGAATTAATAAGAAGATATAGTATACACAAACCCACCTTTAATCCTAAGTTGAAGGTGGGTTTATTTTTGAGCAGTGATAATTGAAACACTGTATCCCGGGTTGAAAAGCAAAAAGAGCTGGTGTATAATGAGTACCAATGGTTATCTATGAACAGAAATGAGGAAAAATATGATTTTTGAGACACACGCGCATTATGAAGACGAAGCATTTGACATAGACAGAGAAGAATTACTGAACAAACTCCCGAAGCAAGGGATCGAGTATGTGGTGGATATCTGCTCCAGTGTCGATACCGTAGACCGGGTATTGAAGCTGGCAGATCAGTATGATTACATCTACGCAGCGGTCGGAATTCATCCGGAAGCGGCGAAGGAACTGGATGAGGAACGCTTTGCATGGCTGAGCGAGAAAGCAAGACATCCGAAGAATCTTGCAATCGGAGAGATCGGACTCGATTATTACTGGGATACTTCAGACCGTGTAACCCAGAAGAAATGGTTTGAACGTCAAATGGAGCTGGCGAGAGAGCTTGGGCTGCCCTTAGTGATTCATAGCCGCGATGCGGCACAGGATACCTATGAGATGCTTAAGGATGCAAAGGCGGACAACCTGGGTGCAATTATCCATTGCTACTCCTATCACATAGAGCAGGCAAGACAATATTTGAATATGGGCTTCTACCTTGGAATTGGCGGAGTGCTTACCTTTAACAATGCCAAGAAGCTGAAGGAAGTGGTTGCCTATGCTCCGCTGGAACAGCTCGTATTAGAGACGGATTGCCCTTATCTGGCACCAGTACCCTACCGCGGAAAACGAAATGATTCCACCTATCTGACTTATGTGGCGCAGGAGATAAGTAAGCTTAAGAATGTTGATTATGATACAGTAGTACGGGTAACTGCAGAGAATGCAAAGCAGTTTTACCGCCTTAAGAACGGAGAATAATATGGCACAGTTGGGGAATCCCACGAATACAATTGAGATATTAAATAAATACAAGTTTGTCTTCCAGAAGAAATTCGGACAGAACTTCCTGATTGATTCCCATGTCCTGGATAAGATTATCTCAGCGGCAGAGATTACTAAGGATGATTTCGTCCTGGAGATCGGACCGGGAATCGGCACACTGACCCAATATCTGTGCGAGAATGCAAGAGAAGTTGTAGCAGTTGAGATAGATAAGATGCTGATACCAATCTTAGAAGATACCCTATCTGCATACGATAATGTGACGGTAATCAATAGTGATGTCCTTAAACTGGACCTGAATGCACTAGTTCAGGAGAGAAATAACGGACAACCGATTAAGGTGGTTGCCAATCTTCCTTATTATATCACCACGCCCATTATCATGGATCTCTTTGAGCGTCATCTCCCTCTGAAAAATATTACCGTTATGGTGCAGAAGGAAGTTGCGGACCGGATGCAGACAGGACCCGGAAGTAAGGATTACGGTGCGCTGTCACTCGCGGTTCAGTATTATGCAAAGCCCAATATCGCAGCCAATGTTCCTCCGAACTGTTTTATGCCCAGACCAAATGTCGGTTCGGCAGTCATAAACTTGACACTTCATGTTGAATCACCTTTTGAGGTTCACGATGAGAAGCTGCTGTTTCGTTTAATTCGGGCCTCCTTCAATCAGAGGAGAAAAACTCTGACCAACGGCTTGAATAATTCCTCTGAGTTATCCTTCACCAAAGAGGAAATAGCCGGTGCTCTGTCTGCTCTGGGAATCTCAGAAAACATTCGTGGCGAGGCGCTGACTCTGGAGCAGTTTATAGCTCTGTCAAATCAATTGCGCTCAATTCACAAATAAAGCTTTTGTATCATCATGAAGTGTGTATAGAAGGATAAAAGATAGAGCAAATTTTATGATTATTCATTATGAGTCGGGAACACGAAATGGGTGCTCCCGACTTTTATACATTCCAGGTGCTTGAAATATAAATCACAAAGAAAATAACTAATAAATAAAAATAATATTGCATAAATATAAATAGCATATTATAATATATTCAAGGAGCACGTAATAAAGGCGTTTGCATTAGATCTACTTATGAGTAACCGCTTCAAATATAATAAGTTATCATATTGCATAATTATTAACTATCGATTATGATAGATAACAATAAACAGACAATAGAATAGCCTCGTAGCAGGAAAAGAAAATGCAAATTTTTTTTGCCCATTTTTAAGATAATCCAAAGAAGGATTTATCTCTCTTACAAAACTAAGGGGGGATTATATCCTTCCATAAGAAAGGGAGAACTATCTCCCTAAAAATCGAAGGGAGAATTATCTCCTTTCACAAACCGAAAGGAGATAAGGCATGAAGAAAAGAGAAGACATCCATAAGGTTTTGATTATTGGTTCGGGACCGATTATCATTGGTCAGGCTTGCGAATTCGATTATTCTGGAACGCAGGCGTGCAAGGCATTAAAGAAATTAGGGTATGAAATCGTATTGGTTAATTCCAATCCAGCAACAATTATGACAGATCCGGGGACGGCAGATGTAACCTATATTGAGCCACTGAATGTGGATAGGTTGACACAAATCATCGAAAAAGAAAGACCCGACGGTCTGCTCCCGAATCTGGGCGGACAATCAGGTCTAAATCTTTGCGCAGAATTAGCCAATGCCGGAGTACTGGATAAATATAATGTAAAGGTAATTGGTGTTCAGGTCGATGCAATTGAGCGAGGCGAGGACCGTATTGAATTCAAGAAAACCATGGATACATTGGGAATTGAGATGGCGAAAAGTGAAGTAGCTTATTCCGTCGAAGAAGCGATAACGATCGCAGAAGATCTGGGCTATCCCGTAGTGATCCGTCCAGCTTACACGATGGGAGGGGCCGGCGGCGGTCTGGTCTACAATATCGAGGAGTTAAAGACCATTGTTGCCAGAGGCCTTCAGGCAAGTCTGGTTGGTCAGGTACTCGTGGAAGAATCGGTCCTGGGCTGGGAAGAGTTGGAGCTGGAGGTTGTGCGTGACTCCACCGGTAAGATGATCACCGTATGTTTTATTGAGAACATTGACCCCATGGGTGTTCATACGGGAGACTCTTTCTGTTCCGCACCGATGCTTACCATTGCGGTAGACGTTCAGAAGGAACTGCAGAGACAGGCTTACAAGATCGTTGATGCGATCCAGGTGATTGGCGGTACCAACGTACAGTTTGCCCATGATCCGAAGAGTGGCAGAATCGTAGTGATCGAGATCAATCCGAGAACCTCCCGTTCCTCTGCACTTGCTTCGAAGGCTACCGGGTTCCCGATTGCTTTAGTATCAGCAATGCTGGCAAGCGGATTGGATCTTTGTGATATACCTTGCGGCAAATACGGTACCTTGGATCAATATGTACCGGACGGTGACTATATCGTAATCAAATTTGCCCGCTGGACCTTTGAGAAGTTCAAGGGATCGGAAGATAAGTTGGGAACACAGATGAAGGCAGTAGGTGAAGTAATGAGTATCGGCAAGACCTACAAGGAGGCTTTCCAGAAGGCAATCCGAAGTCTTGAGACCGGACGCTACGGGCTTGGCAATGTGAAGAATTTCGCGTCCCTGTCAAAGCAGGAGTTGCTGAATAAGTTGCATATTCCCACCAGTGAGCGTCAGTTTATTATGTATGAAGCGTTAAGAAAGGGAGCAACCGTAGAGGAGCTTCATGAATTAACGAAGATAAAACACTATTTTATTGAACAGATGGAAGAGCTGGTCTTAGAAGAGGAAGCGCTGAAAGTTTATCAGGGAGATATTCCTCCGGTATGTGCTTTGAAGAGTGCGAAGTTGAACGGCTTCTCCGATAAATACTTAAGCAAGCTTCTGGAGATTGATGAGGCGAAGATCCGTGAAGCAAGAGATGCAGCTGGGATCAAAGAGGCATGGGAAGGAGTTCATGTCAGCGGTACGAAGGATGCAGCTTACTACTATTCCACCTATCACCTGAAGGAGGATAAGTCCCCCAACTCCGACAAACCAAAGGTTATGATCCTTGGCGGAGGACCAAACCGTATCGGCCAGGGAATAGAATTTGACTATTGCTGTGTTCATGCTGCCATCGCACTTAAGGAACAGGGTTTTGAGACGATCATCGTGAATTGTAACCCGGAGACAGTATCAACCGATTATGATACTTCGGATAAACTATACTTTGAACCCCTAACATTGGAGGATGTACTGAGCATCTATGAGAAGGAGAAACCACTTGGTGTCATCGCACAGTTCGGTGGTCAGACACCACTTAATCTTGCGGCAGAGCTAAAGCAATTCGGTGTGACGATCCTGGGCACTACTCCGGAGACAATTGATCTTGCAGAGGATCGAGACCGGTTCCGTGAGATGATGGAGAAATTATATATTCCGATGCCGGAATCAGGTATGGCGGTCAATGTGGAGCAGGCGCTCACAATTGCACAAAGAATTGGCTATCCGGTCATGGTTCGTCCCTCCTATGTACTGGGAGGAAGAGGTATGGAAGTGGTTCACGACGATGAGAGCCTGGAAGTATATATGAAGGCAGCGGTTGGTGTTACTCCCGACCGTCCGATTCTGATTGACCGTTTCTTAAATAACGCGTTAGAATGTGAAGCAGATGCCATCAGCGATGGTGTAGATGCCTTTGTGCCTGCAGTGATGGAACATATCGAGCTGGCCGGGATACATTCCGGAGACTCTGCCTGTGTCATCCCTTCCTTGAATATCAGTGATGAGAACTTACAGACTATCAAGGAATATACGATGAAGATTGCCAAAGAGATGAAGGTCTGCGGTCTTATGAATATGCAGTATGCCATTGAGAAGGGTGTGGTATATGTATTGGAGGCAAACCCGAGAGCTTCCAGAACCGTACCGCTAGTATCCAAGGTTTGTAACATCCAGATGGTGAAGCTGGCTACGGAGATTATTACTTCTAAGCTGACCGGAAAAGCTTCTCCGGTAGCAAGCCTTAGGGAAAGCAGATTTACTCACTATGGTGTAAAAGAGGCGGTATTCCCCTTCAATATGTTCCCGGAGGTGGATCCTCTTCTGGGACCGGAGATGCGCTCCACCGGTGAAGTATTGGGTCTTGCGGAAACCTTTGGCGAAGCCTTCTATAAAGCACAGGAGGCGACAAAGACGCAGCTTCCCCAGAATGGTACGGTACTGATCAGTGTAAATGATCATGATAAGGCAGAGCTTGTAGAGGTTGCAAGAGGGTTTGCAGAATGTGGCTTCAAGATACTGGCGACAGGAGGAACCTGCGACATGATCCTGGATCATGGAATTGAGGTAGAGAAGATATTTAAGCTGGGACAGGGTAGACCGAATATACTGGATGCGATTGCAAACAAACAAATCGATATCATCGTCAATACTCCGGATGACAAAAAGGGAGCGTATGACGATAGCTATATTCGTAAGGCAGCAATCAAGGGGAAGATCAGTTATGTGACCACCATGGCTGCCGCCAAGGCAACCATAGCCGGAATCAAAGCAGTGAAGACGAAACCGGCCGGTGTCAGATCACTCCAGGATTTTCATAAGAATATTCAACTATAAGTAGTGAACTAGGAGAGTGAAGTCACACTCAATCTTGACGGATAATAAATAATCAAGGACAAAGTTGTGGGATGCTGTAAAGCAGATATCTCATGCATCGAAGGCAGCAGGATAGCCTCTATGCATCGGATAGATGTTTTGCAGCATCCTTTTTGTGCTGGATTCTCCGGCTCTGGAACGAAAGAATAGAAATGTAATTGCAATAACCATGGAATGGAATATTGATGAATGGCCGGGAATATATTTAATAGAATTGAACAAGCCGATTAAGATCAGGAAAGAGAGGGTATGATTGTGGCTGACTATAAAAGAATGGTCTCTTATATGTATCAATATGAAAACGGAGTAAAGAAGAAGAATGTGGGATTTGCGCGGGTTGAGGCAAAGGACGGACAGTGTAAAATTACGCTACATATGCAGCTGCTTGGCCAACTTGACAGTATCTTTCCTACTTACATAATGCAAAGAAAGCATAACGACCTGGAATTAATCTACCTAGGTGACACTCAACTAAAGAACCAGGTCATGGATAGTAAGCTCGTAGCGAAGGAGTCGAATGTGATGGATTCCGGGTATCCTCTGTCCGATATGGGAGGACTTCTGCTATTTTTAAATGATAATATATTCTTTGCCACAGAATGGGATGATAAACCGGTCATCGCCATGGAGGTACTTGAAGCACTGAAACCAAAGGCTGAGAAGGAAACAAAAATTGAGCAGAAACCAATGACTAGGCTGGAACAGAAGAGCAATCAGAAGCTAACGTCAGAGCAGGAATTGGAGAATAATCAGGATGGTATGGAACCGGCAGTTACCTTGGAAGAGGAATTGTTAATTCCAAAATATAAGTTGCCCAGAGGATATAAAACAATTGAACGTATACAACGCCCGAGCGACTATATTAGAGTATCTTATCCCAAGGATATGGGTGGTGTTGAGACGCTGGAAACAATGAATCAGGCAGAGGAACAAGGGACGGTGGCAGAGGAACTCACAGTAAATCAAGAAATTATTGCTAATGAGGATTTCAAAGCAGATGAGGAAATGGATATTCTGCGGCAGACGGAGCAGAAGGAACAGAAGATCGAAGAGGAGAAGCCTGTTGAAGAAGTTGCTGATTCGCAGGTGGTGAGAAAGATCTTTGAGAAATATCCGAGGATCTATCCTTTTGAAGATAATGAGGTTCTGGTATGTGCCAAGATAGAACCAAAGGACATCGGTTTACTACCAAAAGAGCTATGGGCATTAAGCAATAACAGCTTCCTGGTCCATGGTTATTATTGTTATCATCATCTGATCTTCGCGAAGCTGAAGGATCGTTATGGCTGCCGATATATTCTAGGTATACCCGGGATCTACCATAATCGGGAGAAGTTCATGGCGAAGATGTTTGGCTTCGATGGCTTCAAGCCGATTCGAAAAAGGGAATTAAGACAAGGCGATTTCGGATATTGGTATATGACGGTCAGCTTCTAAAGATCGACTAATCCGAGGGTGGAATCAGCGGAATTAATCAAGGCATAATGTTTGTGATCTGTCCAGGTACCGTTGATTCTTGCGAACGCTTTACAGGTACCTTCATACTTGAAATCAAGCCGTTCGATAAGATGTTGCGATGCGATATTATCGGACATAATATAAGCATCAACCCGATGTATAAAATGATCATAAAATACTGCTTCGAGGCATTTTTGGATGCTTTCTGTCGCGTAGCCTTGGTGCAAATACCTGTGGTTGAATTTGTATCCAAGGCTGCAGCTATGATACGGCTCCTTTAATATGTTCTGAAAGCAGACTGTACCGACTATTTCCTCCGGACAGTCTTTCAGAAAGACCCAGTAGCGGATGAGTTTACCATCTGCGATTTGATTATGCTCTGCAGTCAAAAAGGCCTTCTGATAGGACAAGGTATAAAAGTTAAGGCTGCGTCTTGGTTCCCAGGGCTCGAATAGTTCTTTGTTCTCCTCGTAGAAGCTGAGTACCATAGGGGCTGCCTCCTTGGTAAGAGCTTTAAGCTGTAGGCGATTTGTTTCAATCGATCTTGTCATGGAAGTAACCTCACTTTCTTTAATCCACACCACGAATTGATACGTAGCTAATCATAGGCGAGAGCAGCGTTACATATTCCTCAAGGGTCTCTTTGGTGTGGCTGTGCAGGCCGGGTTTTAGGATGTCTCCGGAATCTTGATAGGATTGCAGATAGTATGCATTTGCACCGGATAACCAATGACCGATGGATAGAATATCCTCTGTGGTGTGATACTCTTGGACGATTGTAGTTCGAAATTCATAATCCAGGTGAGAGGATTTTAGTAAATTCACACTTTCCAGAATGGGTTCCATCGAGATGGGATCAAGCCCCGCAGTTAAGGAATACTTTTCCTTTGAGTTCTTTATATCCATTGCAATATAGTCAAGGAGGCCATTGGACATAAGGGAGGTCATCATCTTCGGATTCGTGCCGTTGGTATCCAGCTTGACCTTGAAACCAAGAGCCTTGATTCTGCTGATGAACTCCGGAAGATCAGGATATAGGGTCGGTTCACCACCAGTGATACAGACACCTTCCAGGATGGTCTTACGTTTCGCAAGATAGGACAGAACCTCCTGCTCAGGAATCGTTGGCTGGGAGAATGCATTCAGAACTAGCGAAGCATTATGACAGAAGGGACAACGCATATTGCAGCCGCCAAGAAAAACCGTTGCTGCAAGATGTTTGGGATAATCGAGCAATGTTGTTTTATTAAAGCCATGGATCTGCATATTGTATCCTCCCAAGTGTTGTGATAAAATAACCTATCATTACTATAACAAATTGCAGAGAACTAGTCCATATGCAAAGGAACAGTAAAAAACAATGAATGAAAAATATATGCGAGAAGCCCTGAAAGAAGCAAAGAAAGCAATCCGTCTCGGAGAAGTTCCGATTGGTTGTGTGATTGTGTATCAGGATAAAATTATTGGCAGAGGATATAATAAGCGTAATACCAAAAAGACCACACTGGCTCATGCAGAGCTGATCGCCATTGAGAAGGCAAGTAAGGCAATGGGTGACTGGAGGCTGGAGGATTGCACAATGTATATCACTTTGGAGCCTTGTCAGATGTGCTCCGGTGCTATCGTCCAGGCGCGAATCAAAAAGGTAGTTGTTGGAACTATGAATCCAAAAGCCGGCTGTGCCGGTTCGATCTTAAATCTGCTCCAGATGGAGCAATTCAATCACCAGGTAGAGTTGGAAACCGGTATTCTTGAGAAGGAATGTACAGCGATATTGCAAGACTTCTTCGGACAATTACGAATTCGCAATAAGAAAGAAAAACAGGAGAAAAATGACCTGAAAAAGGAAAAGCTTGAGGGTTGACAATCTCTGCGGTATGCTTTATACTTGGCATACAGCTTTTTTACAGCGTATCATTTAACTCGTTTTAGAGAATATTTTTCGTGAGAGAAATCATAATAAAGTCAGAAAATTTCCGTGCAGCCGGGGAGACAGCGGTGCCCTGTACCTGCAATCCGCTACAGCAGGGGTGATGTTCTGCCTAGGGTGACTTACTGTAAGGCCGCCCCTTATAAGTGATGTTGACGTTTGGGTCTTACGCAACAGGAATTTGTGAACCGTGTCAGGTCAGGAATGAAGCAGCACTAAGCAGAACCTCTTGTGTGCCGTAAGGCTGCCTGGACCGAGTTAACTGTAAGGGTAACGCTTATGGTAAGCATTCGAAGCAGAGCGCACGGAATTTAAAATATAATATTGCTTTTTGAAGGAATGCCTGGCATTCCTTTTTTTATGCTATAGACAAGTTCACCCTATAACATAAAAAGCCCTCAAGACAGGATGTGCACATTCGTTAATAACAAGCTCACCTATAAGAATTTTGTACTAGACGACGCGAAATAACTACATTTTTCTTTTTGAAACAGGAAATATGGTATATAATAGTTCTATACGGTTATTTAATGTCGTTGATTGGGCGGTGTAAGCATGGAATGGAAGATGAATCCGAACGCGGTGAATCAGTTTACCAAGGGTAGTACGATCTTTACTCAGGAGGATCCGGTATTTAGCATAGGAATGATAATTAAAGGAAGAGTAATGATACACAACGATGGTGCTAAGATCATTGTCGGTTCAGGTTCCTTCCTCGGAATTAATGATTTATTTCAGGGTAAATATCTAAGCACTTATACTGCTGTGGATGATTTACTTCTTTTTGTATTTCCGATTAATCGTATAGAAGAATTAGAAACCATACTAAGTGCCAATAAGGATTATCATGGCTTTATGGTGGCCTCTTTCTATAAGATGATATATGAGCTGGATCAGATATATCAGGGTATGATCAAATGCAGTGCCACTCTCTATCGGTTTTTAACGGATTATTATAAGAAATACACCGCTATGGCGGCTCGCAGAGGCATCAAGCAGCCGGTGTCAGAGAGGATAAGCAGACTCGAGCTTATCGATAGCGATCTGGAACTGTTAACCGATCGCGTTAATTACTATATCGAATGCAGGAGTCTACCAATCGATGCTGTTAAGGCCTTTTATTCCTATGGTAATGCGATTACCCTGTATCAGATCGAGGATCAGGTTAATGTGGTGAACCAACAGCTAGTGTCTCTGAAGGAGATGGCTCAGGAACTAGTCGCTATGGTACAGTGCTTAGTGGATGAATCAGATACCTGCTTATTCCATCTGATTGCCGCTTTCTCAATCTCCCTGGATAATTCCAGCGGAACCAGTAATGAAGTAATGGAAGTAATGGATGATATCATCGAGCAGGTGAATCAGACTGAGAACTTTGTGGAACGTATGCTGGGTATCCACTATAAAGTAAATCGCAAGAAGATGGAGGAGGTATATCACCTGCTTCTTACCACGAATAGAGACGAGAGTGTCAGCACCGCTTCTCTATTGAAATATTCTAAGGAGGATACACAACAAGCCTTGGAGGAGATGAAGGATGCTTTTGCCAAGATACTGGATTATTCCGGGATCGAGAGCGAAAGAGCAAAGGAAATGCAGGAATTAATGCAGGACTTTGTTCATATGAAGGACAAATTTACTTCGGATGATATCGGACGTATCCTTCGTAGAAAACTGGCGGAGAACCATTATGAGATCTACTTGCCGGTATTCCTACGCGCATATAAGGATAAGACGCCTCCTCGTCTGATTGATATGTTCCTTAAGTATGGCTTTGCAGATGACAGACTTTTGACCAATGATCAAATGCTTTCCTTGTATTATCTGAAGGAAGATGACTCAAAACAGTCCCTTTGTAACGTGTATGATATTAAGTCCTGGCTTACCATGATATATGAGGGTAAGAAGGATCCCTCCAAGAATGAATTTGATTTAGAATATCCGGAACATCTGGCAGGACTCAGAAAACAGAATCAGCTGACTGAGAAAGAGGTTGTACTGTGGCTTGCAGACCCGTTAAAGAAACTGCAATACGAGATACAGAACATGTTCCGTTACAACAATCGTACCACCAACGGTCAGATCTCCAGCTTTGTACCGTTCTTGTATAAAGATCAATGGGCCAATGGAATTGAGAAGCTCTTGATTACCAGGACAAAGCTAAACGAAGCCATCACAGGCATTATGCGTGTAGATTATTCGGTATTTGACCGAGAGATTATTTACTCAAATAAACAGAAGAATATTGTCAAAGAATATATAGTTAAGAGAGTATTCCCGGATGTGATCCTTATGCCGAACGTCGGAAATAACGGCGTTATGTGGCAAGAGATTGCCGGTAAGAAAAGAGATACCCCGGCACGTTTTCTACTACCGATCTTCAGTGATGTCAACCTTGGGCTCCTGCTAATCCGAATCCTCGGAAGATTCCGTTGGGAGCTGTGCCGTACCATCGAGGGTATATCCTGGAATGATATCCAGAATAAATCTCTCACGTCGGAGTATGGTGACTTCTTACAATTCTATCGTAAGAATAAAGATCTGTCTGAAGAGAAAAAAGAGAGAATAAAAGCTCAGATTCAAAAGGGGCGTAACAGTAGCCGTGAAATTTTTGTTATAGACTATGAACAATGGATCAATTATGAAGCGATGGGAGCACTCAAGTTGAATAAGCCGGTCAGAGAGATTATGGCAACATACTGTCCGTTTGCCAAGGAGATCCGAGAACAGATTAAGTTGCAGCCGTTGTTTGAAGAGGCTATGGCCAGATATTACAGGGATAAGCAGAAAAAGGTCCGCGAGATTGAAGGACGACATCGACTGCTTCAGAAGGAAAATGTTGAGATTGTACAAGAACTCCTAGATACCTTGTATTATTATCGAGATATGTAGGAAAAGGTTAATTGCACTTATTTGAGATTAACATTTATAAGTGTAAGTGTCAGTGTAATAAGGAATAACCGAAAAATCGATTAAATATATGGTATGAGGAAGGTTGTCCGGAGGTAATCTTGAGACAACCTTTTCTTGTGTAATAGAGAATTGTGTTCTATTACTGAAATAGCCCTCCGGAAGGCTGACACTTTATTGTTAGCCATCAATTCTTCCAGTTGTTTATACTTGTCTAAATAGGAGACAAATGGTAGTATATTAGGGAGAGAACAAGCCTTGGGCAGTTGTATTGATGGTTTTTTAGAATAATACAAAGGAGGTTGCAGCATGGGAAGCTATGAAAACATTGTAAAGATAGAAGAAATGAGAAAACGCATGGAAGAAGGTGATATGGCGTCGGCTCAGAAGGTTCTTGATACAATGGAGCTCAAAAAGATCAAGAACATGTCGGATCTAGGCTTAATTGCTGAGGTCTATGCGGAAAATGACAGATATGAGGAAGCGCTACAGCTTTATCTTAAAATATATGAGAAGACAAAATCGAGAAAGTCCTTATTTCAAATAGTAGATTTGTCAATTAAGAATCTTAATATGGAGGATGCAAAGCATTATCTGAACGAATATGAGAAGCTTGCCCCCAGGGACTTCTATAAATATATATTCCGATATAAGATTGATAAGCAAACGGGAGAACCCTACGCAACCTTAATTGAGACACTTAAGACGCTCAAAGATGCGGAATATATTGAGAAATGGGCATATGAGCTGGCAAAAGTCTACTATAAGGCGGGGATGGAAAAAGAATGTATCGAGGAATGCTCCGATATCATCCTTTGGTTTGGAGAGGGAGTCTATGTAGAAAAGGCTAAGATTCTGCGCTCCTATTATTCCGGTGAAGCGAATAAAGAGATGATCATGGAAGAACTCAAGCGACGTGCCATGGAAGAAACCACAAGTAGTCAAGATAGCGAAGAACAAAAGGATAAGGCGGAGCCACTTGCCCAGAGGGAAGCTGAAAATCCGGATACTTCGGAGGGAGAACTTTATTCCGGAGCTGATTTTTCTGTCGATGAGGATACAGCTGATTTTGAAGATGGTTTGAAAAAAGACATACAGAATATTCTCACCGATACAACAGAATCAGTCGAAGAGAAATCGGAGTCAGAAGAAACAGAAGAGACAGAAGAGGAAGAGACCGAGCAGGAAGACTGGGAAGCAGAGACAGACGTCGCAGAGGAAGAGACCGAGCAGGAAGACTGGGAAGCGGAGACAGACGTCGCAGAGGAGTACAGTTACGAAGCGAAATCTGGAGAAGAAATTACCGGATACGAAGCGGAAAGTGCAGATACGGAGACGGAGGAGTCTTCTCCGAGACAGAATCTCGAGAACGAAACAGCGATCTTTGCAAGATCGGAACGAGAAGTAGCAGAACAAGAGGTTGAGAAAGCACTCTATCAGCTGTTAGAGGATGAGGATATGGATGAAGACGATAAGAAGCTGAAGCAGATCGCCGAAGACTTAGAGATCAATCAGGAGGAGATATTCGGTAACTTCCTGCATGTAAAATCCATAAAGAAACAGCTGGTTAAGAGCTTGGAGGGGATTCTTGATGTACATACAAAGACCGTACAGATCTTGATCACCGGTACGGTCGGCTCCGGCAAAACGACGCTGGCGAAGGATATTACGATGTTCTTATATAAGGCAGGTAAGCTTAAGACCTCCAAGATAGCGAAGATAAAAGCGGACAAACTGAATTCTATCGATATAATGACGAAGAAGGATACACTGAAGGATTGTTGTCTTGTGGTTGAAAATGCAAGTGATTTAAAGAGAGAGACCATTGACAGCCTACTTGAGCTGTGCCGAAGTCTGAGAGGGAATATAGCGGTAATATTCGAAGAGAATAAGATTAATATGAACAAGCTTTTTCGGGAATGTCCAAAACTGATGGATCTGTTCAAAAATCGCATCCATCTGCCACAATATACGCAGGAGGACCTGATGGGATTCGCTTATGCTTGTCTGAGACAAAAGGATTATCGCTTGAATTCAAAGGCGGAGCCGATTTTAAAACATAAGATTAACCAGATAGCCAGGCAATCCGAACCGCATATGCATCTGGAACAGATCTATAATTTGATGCTGGAGGCGATGAATGCAGCGGATATTCGGACCGGGAAACAATTATCGAATCTTGCTTCTCAAGGCAGACTTAGAGATGTTGAGGTATTAACGGTGCTTTCGGAAGACTTCGTGATCAAACCTTAAACTGGATTGTGATGTCGTTAGGAAGCTTCTGACCTAGCTTGGACTTTACGTTAGTGGTTACATGGAGCAGGTAGGATTCGTTCTTGGTATAAGGAGCTAAGGGTTCAATCTCAATGCAGTTATTCACTGAATCGTAGCGAATGTTGGTTGGCAGTGGCGTCTGATTAAAGGAAGTCACATACAAATTACGATTATTTACGGTCGTCGGATTCAGTGGAGCGGTAAATTTGATTTTCCATACGAAGCTGCCGGTTTTAAATTTTAAGCTTTGTTTCACCCGGTTCTTAACTCCACCTTCGACTGATTCTATAGTAATGAAATTGTTAGCCATAGTACTCATCTCCATCTGTTTGTATATAATATTTTAAAAATACTACAAAAGTCCCATATATCAATTACATTATAGCATATAATACTGAAACTTCAACCATTTAGACAGAAATTCTCAATTGAATGACAAATAATGTAAAACATCTTCGTCAAAAGGAAAATAAAGTGCAATTTCCTCAAGAAATACACCGTTCGTAGTGAATATATGTGCGATTTCGACTCAAAATATAAGTAGATAGTTTTGAAAGAGCACGTGTGGTTTCGCGAAACGGGGGTGGAAATTATGAGGATTTGATTAATATGCCAAAAGGTGCTATGCACTCTTACTGATACAATGGATTGCTATGCAAACTACATTTGCATAGCAATCCATTGTATCAGTAAAGCATCGATGGTGCTTTTGTCTCATCAACAAAATTAACATTACTAAAAAACAATTTACAAAATAGTACTTTGTGGTATAATCAAATTGGCAATAAAAATTTAACAAATTATGAAGGCATTTTATATGCAAAATTAACAAACTTAAGTTCGATAAAAATATGAGGTGTGCAATGGAGCAATATATTATAAAAGGCGGAAAACCGCTCTTTGGTGAGGTAACGATCAGTGGTTATAAGAATGCCGCATTGGGAATTATCGCTGCAGCTGTTATGACTGACGAAACTGTTAAAATAGAAAATGTACCCGACATAAAAGATATTGACGTTCTATTACAGGCGATTGAAGACATTGGTGCTAAAGTCAACCGCATCAACAGAAATACCATTACCATTAATGGAAGTAAGATCAATACCGTTGATGTAGATTTTGATTATGTAAGAAAGATTCGAGCATCCTACTATCTGGTAGGGGCATTGCTTGGTAAATACAAAGGATCAAAGGTAGCGTTACCCGGAGGCTGCAATATAGGTAGTAGACCAATCGAACAGCACATCAAAGGCTTCGAGGCACTTGGTGCAGAGGTTAAGATTGAGCACGGCATGATTTGTGCAGACGCTGAGGATCTGAAGGGAGCACATATTTATTTTGACTGCTCCAGCGTTGGTGCAACCATTAATGTTATGATGGCAGCAGTTATGGCGGAAGGACTTACGATTCTTGAGAACTCAGCAAAAGAGCCGCATGTTGTTGATGTAGCGAACTTCCTGAACAGTATGGGAGCGAATATCAAGGGCGCTGGTACGGATATTATTCGTATTAAAGGTGTACCGAAGCTTCATGGCAGCGAATATTCCATTATCCCGGATCAGATTGAAGCAGGAACCTTTATGTTTGCAGCCGCTGCGACCAAGGGTGATATTCTGATCAAAAATGTAATACCGAAGCATTTGGAGGCATTTACCGCCAAGCTTCTGGAGATAGGTGCAGAAGTGGAAGAATTTGATGATGCGGTTCGTGTAAAGGCAAACGGAAAATTAGGTAATTCCCATGTGAAGACCTTGGTATATCCCGGATTCTTAACGGATATGCAACCACAGATGACAACACTGCTGGCAATTTCCAAGGGAACCAGTATTGTGACTGAGAGTATCTTTGAAAATCGTTTTAAATACGTGGATGAGTTAACCCGTATGGGCGCTTCTATTAAGGTGGAAGGAAACACGGCAATTATTGAAGGCGTAGACAGACTGACCGGTGCCAGTCTTTGTGCTCCGGATCTCCGTGGAGGTGTTGCTCTGGTTATGGCCGGACTTATGGCAGAGGGCTATACAATCGTGGAGAATATTGAATTCATCGAACGCGGATATGAACAATTCGAGAGCAAGATGCAACTGTTAGGTGCAGCTATGATTAAAGTGGATTCCGCAGATATGAAATCAATCAAGAAGTTCAAGCTTAAGGTTGGTTGATGGATTGACTCGGATTTTGTAATTACCGCTTGACGAATTTTGTCTTTCGGTATATCCTATTCATACAGAACATTCAAAACTTAATAAAATGATATTTCTCTTATTCAGAGTGACGGAGAGTAAAGGCTCTATGAAGTCACGGCAACCCCATAAACGGAAGGTGCCAACCTGAGCGAGCAATCGAGCAATAAGAGGATTTGATTAACTTTAGTATCAAGTCCGCATATTGCGGACTTATTTTTTTCTTTGTTTTTTAGAATGGAGGCAATTATGCAAAAGAGATTATTTACATCAGAATCAGTAACCGAAGGACATCCGGACAAAATATGCGATCAGATATCTGACGCTGTACTGGATGCATTACTTTCACAGGATCCAATGAGTAGGGTTGCTTGTGAGACTGCGATCACTACCGGTTTAGTTCTGGTAATGGGTGAAATCACCACAGAAGGTTATGTGGATATTCAGAAGGTAGTTCGCGATACCATCCGAGAGATTGGTTATGACCATTCCGAATATGGCTTTGATGCTAATACCTGCGGTGTTATCGTAGCACTTGATGAGCAGTCGAAAGATATTGCAATGGGTGTAGACAATGCACTTGAAGTAAAGGAACATACCGCACAGGATGAGGAGTTCTCAAAAATCGGTGCAGGTGATCAGGGAATGATGTTTGGTTATGCAACCAATGAGACAGAGGAGTACATGCCCTATCCGATTTCCCTTGCTCATAAGTTGACCAAGCAGCTGACCAAGATCAGAAAAGAAGGAACCTTAAATTACCTACGCCCGGATGGTAAATCTCAGGTAACGGTAGAGTATGATGCAGAAGGAAAACCGATTCATCTGAATGCAGTGGTACTGTCTACACAGCACAATGATGAGATTTCTATTGAACAGCTGCGTAAGGATATCAAGAAATATGTTCTTGATCCGGTTCTTCCACAGGAACTGATTGATGAGAAGACTAAGTTCTATATTAATCCCACTGGCCGCTTTGTAATCGGTGGACCGAATGGTGATAGCGGCTTAACCGGCAGAAAGATTATTGTAGATACCTATGGCGGTTATGCAAGACACGGCGGTGGTGCTTTCTCCGGTAAGGATTGTACGAAAGTGGATCGCTCCGCTTCCTATGCGGCACGTTATGTTGCAAAGAACCTCGTAGCAGCAGGCCTTGCAGAACGTTGTGAGATTCAGGTATCCTATGCTATCGGTGTAGCGGAGCCTACCTCGATTATGCTGGAAACCTTCGGAACAGGCAAGCTCAGCGAAGACGAATTAGTTACAATTGTACGCAAGCACTTTGATCTTCGTCCGGCAGGAATCATTAAGATGCTTGATCTGCGCAGACCGATCTATAAGCAGACAGCAGCTTACGGTCACTTCGGAAGATTGGATCTTGACCTTCCTTGGGAGAGAACCGATAAGGTAGAAGAGCTTAAGAAATACTTAGTATAAACAAGAGGATAATATGAAAAGCCATGGGTTGATTAGCTTCTCTCTATCGGAGGGGAGATAATCAGTCCATGGCTTTTATTCATGACGGTGTTCATGACGACAGAGAGTTTGAGAATCACTCTTTCCATTGTTGTGCGGAAAATATCGTTTGTTACAATCTTTTGGTTATATTTCATGGAATCTTTAGAATTGTTAGAGTAATTTTCTGTGCATTTATGGGAAGACCATGCTATACTTAGGATAAAGTATGGATTATGAATAAGATAATCCGCATACTTAAAGGGAATGCCGGCATAATTTGGAATGCAGGCTTTGATTCGGAAAGGAACGGGTGAGATTGTTTGAGACTTAAGGACAGGCTTTTGATGGCTTTTTTTATCATGATAGCAATGCCGATTATGCTACTCTCCATTGCGGCAGGAACAATCATAAGCTTGCAGACAAATTCGATTCAGGAGTCTTATGATGTGGATGCAAACACCGTCCAGGTAATCACGAATCCGATTCAGATTCTGAATCGGCTGACCAGAGGAATCTATAACGAGATTAAACTGACCGCGCTGAAGGAGCCACAGAAATTGGAGAACGCGACCTTCATTAATCATCTTAATTCGGAATTGGCAGGCAGATATTCCTTTATAGCAATGCGTAAGGACGATAAATTTATCTATGCCGGAAATGAAGGAAAGCTTAGTGAGATACAGAAATACCTTCAGAAATTCGGAGAATATAACACGGATGTGGACGGAGGAATGTATGTCAGTGGTAGAAGCCCTTTTTTGGTAAAGGCGCAGGACTTCTATTTTCAAGACGGGTCCGAGGGAACAGTATTCATCATCACCGATCTGAACACCTTATTTCCTCAGATTAAAGCATTGGTATCCCAGACGGTGATCTCTTTCCTTCTGGTACTCATATTTACAGCATTGATGCTGATGCTCTGGATTTACCGAAGTATATTAAAGCCTTTAAATATTTTGCGAATTGGCATGAGTCAGATCAAGGACGGCGACTTAGAATACTCTGTACAATCCGATACGGATGATGAGATCGGGCTGCTTTGCGAGGATTTTGAGGAGATGCGAATTCGTTTGAAAGAACTGATTGATAACCGGATTAAGTATGAAGAGGATATTAAAGAATTAATCAGCAATATCTCCCATGATCTGAAAACACCGTTAACTGCGATTCAAGGCTACGCGGAGGGGTTAATTGATGGTGTCGCTGACTCTCCGGAGAAGCAGGAGAAGTATATTCAGACCATACTGAGCAAGGCGAACGATATGTCCATTCTGGTCGATGAATTATCCTTCTATGCGAAGATCGATTGTAATACCATACCCTATTCCTTTAAGGAGATCAACATCCGGGAATACTTTGATGATTGTCTGGAAGAGATTGGCCTGGATCTTGAAGTGAAAAACATTGAGGTTCAATACTACAATGAACTAGATCATGGAACCAAGGTAGTGGCGGACGCGGAGCAATTAAAGCGCGTAATCAATAATATCATCGGTAATGCAGTAAAGTACCTGGATAAATCCAAAGGTGTCCTGCAGATCCGAATACATGATATTGGTAATTATGTACAGATCGAGATTGAAGATAATGGGGTTGGTATCCCTAAGGCGGACATTCCTTACATCTTTGAACGGTTTTATCGGGCGGATGCTTCCCGTAATTCGAAAAAAGGCGGAAGTGGCCTTGGACTTGCAATATCGAAGAAAATTATTGAAGATCACTCGGGTAAGATATGGGCGGTCAGTGAAGTAGGCGTAGGTACCACCATCTTCTTTACATTAAGGAAGAGCGACGGGAATATAAAATAAGAAAATAATATTGAAAAGGATGAATCGGTGTTATACTGAGAATGCATTATATCCTGTTTGAAAGGAGCATAACGATGAGTAGGTTGTTAATTATTGAAGATGAAGTGGCAATTGCAGAGCTGGAAAAGGACTATCTGGAGCTCAGTGGGTTTGAAGTGGAGGTCGAGACCAATGGTGATGTAGGTGTCAGAAGAGCCTTGGTTGAAGAATATGATCTTGTAATTCTGGACCTAATGCTTCCCGGTATGGATGGTTTTGAGATATGTAAGAAGATACGAGAAGTCAAGAATATTCCGGTTATTATGGTTTCGGCGAAGAGAGACGATATCGATAAAATCCGTGGACTTGGATTAGGCGCGGATGATTATATGACGAAGCCCTTTAGTCCGAGTGAATTGGTAGCAAGAGTTAAGGCGCATCTGGCTAGATATGAGAGACTGATCGGTTCCGGAATGAAGGAAAATGAGATGATAGAGATCCGTGGACTTAAGATAGATAAGACGGCCAGACGTGTGTTCTTGAACGGAGAAGAGAAGATATTCACTACGAAAGAGTTTGATCTTCTAACTTTCCTGGCGCAGAATCCGAATCATGTGTACACGAAAGATGAGCTCTTCCGAGAAATATGGGATATGGAATCCGTCGGAGATATAGCTACGGTTACCGTTCATATCAAGAAAATTCGTGAAAAGATAGAATATAATACATCGAAGCCACAATATATTGAAACTATCTGGGGTGTAGGCTATCGGTTTAAAGTATAACTATGGTGGAGGGAACAATGGGAGAAGTATATTATCAGAGAGCATTAGAACTTAGGGCATTATCAGATCCGAACCGTTTGATTATCTTGGACGAGTTAAAAGGAGGAGAACGATGTGCTTGCAACATCCTGGAGCTATTGAAGATATCTCAGCCGACCTTATCCCATCATATGAGAATCCTATGTGAAGCCGATCTTGTGAAATGTCGCAGAGATGGCAAGTGGATGCATTATCGTTTGAACAATGATAAATTTGCCGAGCTGGGCAGATTAATCGAGAGCTTTGCCATCGAAAGCCCTGAGGTTGACAAATTATTAACAAAATGCTAATATGATCTTAGCCAATTCAAAAGAACTTCTGATGAAAAGGTATAGGATCAATATGATGCAAATCGCTCTGACGACAGGTACTTCCGAGTAAGAAGACGATCTAATATGGTATATTCATATTCCCTATGTCATTATGGCATGGGGATTTTTTTATATTCAGACATGAAAGAAAAGGAGGTATTTACTTGGAGACAAGAATTGCGTTAATCGGCATTATTGTGGAGGATATGGAGGCGGTGGAACGGCTGAATGGGCTGCTTCATGATTATGGTCAATATATTATCGGAAGGATGGGCATTCCGTATCGGGAGAAAAATATCAACATCATCAGTGTCGTCGTGAATGCGGAAGCCGATATCATAAGCACCTTAGCTGGAAAGCTGGGAATGATTAAAGGAGTGAATGTAAAGACAATTTACTCTAAGAAATAATAGTTAGGAATCCGAGATTGTTGCTAATTGAAGTTAGACATAGGAGGCTATAAAAGATGAAGAAGTTAAAATTATCAGTAATGTTAGTATTATGTATTTTAATGTTCTCAGCATGTGAGGATAGGAACGAAAAAGCTGCCAGAGAGAGTACCACCGCTGAGACATCCGTTACAGTAGCACCAACCGCAGCCGTGGTCAAGGAGACGATCGAAGATGCAGCTAAGCCGGAGCAGGCTCAGCCGGCGGAAAAGACAGAGATTAAGATTGCAGCATTAAAAGGCCCCACTGCTATCGGCATGGTGAAAGTGATGGAGGACAACTCCACTGATACGGCTGCCAATCATTATACTTTTACGATAGCCGGAGCAGCAGATGAGATTACAGCCGGACTCGTCAAGGGAGATTTTGATGTTGCGGCAGTACCTTGTAACCTGGCTTCTGTCTTATATAATAAGACGAAGGGTCAGATAAAGCTGGCAGGTGTTAACACCTTGGGTGTACTTTACATTATTGAGACAGGAGATAGTATTCATTCTGTTGCAGACCTGAAAGGTAAGACAATCTATTCCACCGGTCTTGGTACGACACCTCAATATACGTTGAATTATATCCTGACCGCGAACAATATAGATCCGGAGAAGGATGTAACTGTAGAATATAAGACGGAGGCTACCGAGGTAGCTGCACTGCTCAGTAATTCCTCAGATGCGATTGCGATGCTGCCCCAGCCATATGTGACAACGGTAATGATGAACAATGATAAGGTTCGGATTGCACTTGATGTTGCCAAGGAGTGGGAAGCAGTCAGCAAGGATGGAAGCGGAGTGGTTACCGGGGTTGTGGTGGTAAGAAGTGAATTCCTGGAGAAGCACAAGGAGGCCTTTGATGCTTTTATGAAGGAATATGCAGCATCTGCTTCCTATGTCAATGAGAATACCGAAGAGGCTTCTGCACTGGTGGAGAAGTTCGATATCTTTAAGGCGGCAGTCATCCAAAAGGCAATTCCTTATTGCAATATCACATTGCTGGAAGGAGAAGATATGAAGACGAAGGTGAACGGATATCTGACCTCGCTGTTCAATCAGAATCCTCAGTCAATCGGCGGTTCTCTTCCTGCAGATGATTTCTATTATATGAGATAAACAAGAAACGACATGTAAATATTCGAAGGAGGAAGCTGCCGGTATGAGGAAGTCTGGACCAAGCCGTAACTATGGTGAGAGGCTTTGCAGGATGCTGTTCGCCCTTGCCTTCTGGATTTTAATCTGGGAGTTGGTGAGCGTATGGGTAGGGCAGGAGATATTGCTTGCTTCCCCTGTAGCGGTATTTCAGACTCTGTTTGTTTTGATACAGAGTCTTGATTTCTGGAGGACGATTCTATTCTCGTCGCTTCGTATTGTTACCGGCTTCGTACTGGCGTTAATTGCGGGTACCTTACTAGCGGCTCTTTCTTATCGCTTTCGTCTGGCGGAG
>JAGFXQ010000084.1 GCA_017861355.1 Bacillota bacterium | reverse complement strand
ATCTAGCTGCGGTTAGAAGCATACCGAAGGCAGATTTACATAATCATTTTACTCTTGGCGGTGATCGGGAGTATATACGAGAATTGACCGGAATTTACATTCCTTCATTTGAAGGGGTTCTTACCTCGATGCAGGACATGCACGATTGGAATGCTAAGTATTTCGGTGGTAGGTTTGATAATAGTAAAATGCGAAGATTATTGATCGATGCGGCTTTTGTTCAAGCAAAAGCAGACGGTGTAACAATATTGGAGATTGGGGAGGATGTCTGGGGGCTTGGCGAGTATTTTAATCATGATATTGACGAGCTGATTCATGCATTCCAGGATGCGAACAAAAGAATTGCACCAGAAGTGGAATTGCGATTGCAGATTGGATTATCCAGGCATTGTTCCATTGATTACTTGATGGACTGTCTGAAGCATTTTTGGGGTAGAAAGGAATTCTACTCGATTGATTTATATGCAGATGAATTTGCTCAGCCAATCGAGAATTTTGTGCCGATTTATCAGTTAGCTAAGGAAAACGGACTGCGATTGAAGGCTCATATCGGAGAATGGGGAACCGCAGAGGATATTATTAAGGGAATTGAACTTTTGAAGCTGGATGAAGTACAGCATGGAATTGCAGCGGTACATTCCGATGAAGTAATCAAATATCTGGTGGAACACCAGATCAGGCTGAACATTACCCCCACGAGCAATATCAAGTTAGGCAGGGTGGACAATATGGCGGAGCATCCGATACAAAAGCTTTATCGCTCGGGAGTGAATATTACGATCAATTCGGATGATATTCTAATCTTTGATAGTGATGTGTCGAAGGAATACTTAAGACTATATGAAAATCATGTTCTAACCGCAGAAGAGCTTGATGATATTAGAATGAACGGACTATTAAAGATATAATTTAGGAATGATGACAATGAGAACAAGGAGGGAGACATAATCATGTTTCACATGCGATATGCAACTATAGAGGATAAGGATTTCTGGTTTACACTGGATAGGCATTTGAAGGAAAAGGAGTTTGAGAATAAAATAATGCTCAACCAGTGTTATGTTATTGAGGAGGATCATAAGTGCATTGGTGTGTTCCGGTATAACTTATTCTGGGATTCCATTCCGTTTCTGAATCTGATCTACCTTGACTGGGACTATCATAACAAGGGAATAGGAACCAAGGCAATGTTATTCTGGGAAGAAGAAATGCGACAATTAGGGTATGAAGTAGTGATGACCTCGACCATGGTGGAGGAAACATCCCAGCATTTTTATCGAAAACTTCAGTATAAAGATTGTGGATGCCTGATCAAGGATGTCCACCCGCTCATTGAAACGATGGAAATGTTCATGATAAAGAAGATATAGAGGTATACCAGATTCCGAAAATGTATTATGAGATAATCCAACAATATTGAGCCTAGCAATGATCTGTGATAAATTGATGGAAAGGTGAGCGCTTCTATGAAAAAGAAGGTTAAATTTGAATTTTTTCTACCGGGCAAATATCTAAAAATTAATTTTTATCATCCTACCGAGGACGACGGATTTCTCGGAGCTATGAAATATCTGAGAGAGCAAGGGAAAACCTGCGAATTTCTAGGGTTCAATGAATGGGACAATTATGTTGTGGTGATCGATGGAATTAAATACTATGGTGGTATAAAAGATGATCCGGAAGGTGGAGGATTTGGAACCTTTTATGTTGTTGATGATCTGGAACGGGATTATGTTGAAAAGCACTATATAAACAGAACTCATCAGATATTAGATGCATTAAATAATATGGTATGATTTTTAGAAAAATCCGAATAAACTACCGAGGATAAAACAATGGCTACAAGTGGAGGAGATCATCTATGAGTATTTTGCTGATTATCACAGGGGTAATATTGATATTAGGAGGCACGCTATCCATTACGAAAAAATGGATGTGGATTCAACAGGGTTACTTTAAAAGACCGGTGCGAGTGAACGAGTACATGAGATATATGGGTATCGTAGATATCATTTTAGGGCTATTCTGGATAACCTTTGGTTTGATCAATTATGGAAAGCATGTCAGTGATGGCTTGGTGTTTCTCTCATTATTTATATATGTTGTGTTAAAGGTATATGGAGAGATTAAATATCGTATAAATCAGGCTCATTAATGGAAGGTATTAAGTTGATGAAACTTTGTTATCAGGCGAGGAAGGCGAATTATGGACTGTTACAGCTCATTATTTATAGATGCACTGACCAGAGGTGATCTGGAAGCTCTAAGAAGAATTCCGAAATCGGATCTACATAACCATCAGTCCAGAGCAGCGAATAAACACGATTTGGAGAAATGGCTTAATGTGACGCTTCCTCCTTTCCCGAAGGTGAGCTCTTTGACAGAGATGGATCATTGGTATCGTCAGAACATCAGAGGTCTGACACCTACGAGAGAGACCTTTGAATTAAAGATAAAAAGTGCATTTTGTGAAGCAATACGTGAAAATATTGTTCTCTTGTGCCTGAGCATCGGACCTGGGGACATGCAGTATTTTAATAATGATATTCAGGAATTTATCGATACGATTGAAAAGTATCGATTAGAGATTGCTCCCGAAATTACTTTTATTCCGGAGATGTCGCTCTGTCGGACGGATAATGAGGTCATGAATCAGTTTCAGATTGATACATCCCTTGAGCTATTGAAGTTAAATTATTTCAAGTCAGTAGATTTGGTAGGAGATGAGAATGTATCACCGGCACCCTTTCGTGATTTCTATCAAACATGTAGAGAGCATGGAATGATTACCAAGATTCATGTGGGTGAATCAACTTCCTACGAGAATATTGAGAAGGCTATCTCAGAGCTGGAAGTAAGTGATATTCAGCATGGAATCTCCGCGTCGGAGAGCCCGGAGCTTATGAAGCTACTGAAGGAGAAAAAGATCATCTTACATGTATGCCCCACAAGCAATGTAATGTTAAGCAACACCTGTGATTATACGTCCCCGCAATTACGGACGTTAATCGATTATGGAATGAAAGTTACGTTGAACACGGATGATTTATTGATCTTTGACTCGACCATCAGCGAGGAATACATAAAATTATATCAAAGCGGAAATTTTACGGTACATGAACTGGATGATATTCGATTATGTGGTTTACAGTATTCATGACAATTTATATATATCAATAAATGAGATGATTTGATGAGAGGAAGGTAGAAAACCATTTTATGAGAGATAAAAGACCGGTCCTCGTAACTTTTATAGTTGATTTAAATATTTTGAATTGCTTTCTGTTATTCATTTCATTCTTCCCGGAATTTATTGAACGATTTGGGATTACAGTTATTTCATCCACACCTCTTCTATCAAGAGATATAACAAAAGTATTGATGATTATCATACTTGTCATCATATCCTATGGATTATTAAAGATGAAAAAATGGGGCTACTGGTCCATGGTTGCCTACAATATGTTTTTTTTGATAGTAGCGATGCTTGTTATACTATGTCATTGGAAGGTAGAACAATTCAATCCGAGTCTGGGTGCCCCCATTATGGGGTTGTATATTAATCTTTCGGCAAAGAGATACTTTATGAAAGAGAAGAAAGCATAATATGAGAGTATTGGTAGGGAAATATTAAATTCGGTTGATTTGAAACTCTACGGAGCGTTGATTGCAAAATTCTTTGCGATCCGTTATGATCTAGAGGAAGAAGGAGGGATGATAATGGACTGTAATAAAGTTGGAACCTTATTATATCGCCTGCGTAAAGAGAAAGGAATGACTCAAAAGCAGATCGCTGACCGACTTAATATCAGCGATAAAGCGATTTCGAAATGGGAACGCGGACTTGGTTGTCCGGATGTCTCCCTGCTTGGTGAGCTTTCGGAACTTTTTGGAGTAAAGGTGGAACAAATACTGGCCGGGGAACTGAAGGAGAATAACATTGAAATCGGTAACCTGAAACGAATCAAATTTTATGTCTGCCCAAGCTGTGGCAATGTAATTACGAATACTGGGGATGCAGAGATTTCATGCTGTGGTCGTAAGCTGTCTCCGCTGATTGCTAATACAGCCGATGAGCTGCATCAGGCAAATGTAGAAGATGCAGAAGGTGAATACTATATCACCTTTGATCATGAGATGACTAAAGCGCATTATATTTCCTTTGTAGCATACGTTATGAGTGATAAGCTGTTAATGGTAAGACTCTATCCAGAGCAGACAGCAGAGGTGCATTTACCCAAAATCAATGGAGCCAGATTAAAACAGAAATATGGCGCCAGACTCTATTATTATTGTACAAAGCATGGACTTCAGGTTCTGTAGTATAGAAGGAAGTATCGAATCTGTTTCAGAGGGTTGAGTTTGGAGGTTTATATAGCTTAACCAGCATTACATGGAAAGAGGATTAAGTTAATGGAAAAGTATTCAAAAAAAGAAATCAAAGAACAATATAGAAACAGAGTTGTCATCGGTGGAATATATTGCATTACCTGCAATGGCAGCAGTCGTAAATGGATCAAATCTACGAAAGACCTTGCCGGGCAGAGTAACAAGTTTGAATTTTTCACCTCGACAAATCTATGTCCAGAACCTGGTATGATCTCTGATTGGAATCAGTATGGCGCACAATCCTTCTCCTTTGATATTCTGGAGAAACTGGAAAAAGGCGAGACTCAGACAGAGAAAGAGTTTGAGGATGATATTCGGACGATGTATGATATGCTGCTCGAACAAGAGAAAGAGAAATATACAAGATGAAACGATAAATCGTTTCACTTGTCATGAATATAAAAAGCGCAACATGGAGATGTAATTCCAAGGTTACGCTTTTTTGATTCATTTGGCCCAAAAATCAGTAAAAAGATACAAATTAATTAATACACCCCAATATTATTTATCCTTGATCAATAATTTGGCTTTTTCGAAATCGTCCTTGTGAACGTAAATATAATATAAAAACATTCCATTATTGTTTAAACCGAGGGTAGCGGCTTTGCCGTTTTGTCTGGTCGTATTCTGAGTCTTATTGATAAAGGTGATATGCTCCTTGGTCAGAAGATTGATTACACTGTTTAACTTCATCATATCCATGGTAACATATAATTCTTTGCGGCTTAGAAAATTCATAGATCTTACCATCCCTTTCGTATTGATCAAGTTACATGTAAGTTATGAGAACCTTATTAATGTCCCTTTATTCACTTCTTTCTTTTATTGCCTCTAGTAAATTCTGATAGGTATCCTCTATAACAGCATCCTCCAGCTTCTGATCCAGAAAGTATTCGATCGCCTGTTTCGCTTGAGCAACTAACATCTCGAGACCGGTGACCCCCTTCATCCCAAGCTTCTTTGCCTGTTTTGTAAGCTTTGTCTCTAAGGGGTTGAAGATAGCATCCACGACAGCCTCACATCTTGTGAATGGAACCAAATCAATTGGTGCCGCATCAATATTCGGATACATGCCTTGCGGGGTGGTATTTGCGATGACCTGCGCATCGGCGTGTTTAGCATAACATTCTTCGTAGGAGATGGTCAGCTCAGAGGACTGCCGACTGACAATCAAAACCTCCGAAGCACCTAGATGCTGTAAGACCGCAGACACAGTATGCGAAGTACCACCGCTCCCGAGAATCAAGCATTTCTTCCCTTTAATGTTGATATTATTGTGCTCCAGCATATAAGTGAAGCCGAAAAAGTCTGTATTATAACCGATATAATGTCCGGAACGGTTTATGACGGTATTCACAGCGCCAATCTCTTTCGCCAGTGGATCCAGCTCGTCTAGGTAAGGAATCACTGCCTGTTTATAAGGAATGGTAACATTAATCGCAGTGAATGCTTTCTTCTCCATAAAATCAACGAATTCCTCCTTCGATAAAGGAATCAGATCATAAGTATAATCAGCTATCTTCTCATGAATTATCTTCGAATAGCTATGTCCTAATTTCTCTCCAATCAAGCCATATCGCATCATAAATTCTTGTCATCCCCTTCTTAGCATTCATTTTCATGATAATTCTATCATATCACCGGACTCATAATCAAAAATAACATGCATTACAAATCTATACGATCAGTTATTCCTTGGTAAGCGGAACAGCGATCATTCATCTTGTTAATCAGAATAATATAATTGACAAAAAGATACAAGTTATTTCTTGGACATTCTAAGTTATATTTTTCTTACTTAGAGAATATCTTGTTTTAAGCAGAAGGTGGATAAGCCATCCGCGATCATAGAATAAGGGGGGAGCAGAATGAACACGAAAGACGAGCTGTTGAAAATATTATCGCTAAAGCTTCGAACGGTTTTTGGGAAGCTTAGCATCGATTTTGACAAGCTGCAGGAGATCCGACTTCGTATTAATTCACCACTTCTTATTATTTATAACAATCAGGAGTCTTTTGTGACAGAAGAGGCCAAGCTTGTGAACCATCCGGCAAAAGCTATCATGATCACAAAAAATGAGATACGGGAGACGATGGAGTACATAAGTAACTATTCACTCTATGCCTTCGAGGAGGAGATCAAGCAAGGCTTTATCACGATCAGCGGGGGGCATCGTATTGGAATAGCAGGAAAGATTATCATTGAAGATGATCTGATTAAGGGGATGAAGCACATTTCCTTTATCAATGTGCGTCTTGCCCATCAGGTGAAGGGCTGTGCCGATCAGGTGCTGCCATACCTGATGAATCGTGAGAGTAAGGGAATCTATCATACACTGATTATCTCACCGCCGAGGTGCGGAAAGACGACACTGCTTCGCGATATTATACGACAGCTTTCCGATGGAAGCGGATTATTCGCCGGTATGAGCATTGGAGTGGTGGATGAACGTTCCGAGATCGGGGCTTGCTACATGGGAACACCTCAGAATGAGGTGGGTATACGGACAGATATCCTGGACTGTTGTCCTAAGGCCAAAGGAATGCTGATGCTGATCCGCTCGATGTCGCCACAGATTATCGCGGTGGATGAGCTTGGCTCCAAAGAAGAACTGGAAGCAATCGATTATGTCATCGGTTGTGGCTGCAAGCTGATTGCAACCATTCATGGAAGCTCACTGGAAGACATCAGAAATAAACCTGTGTTGGGCGAATTAATCGAAAAAAGATTATTTGAACGCTATATTCTACTGAATAATGGTAAGGACATCGGACATGTGGAAGAGATATATGATCAACAATGGAACAGTTGCTTAAGAGGAAAGGAGGACAAACTGATATGACAATTCTTAAGATAGTAGGATGTATTCTGGTAATTGCATCCTCCACCGGGATGGGCTTCTTCTTCAGTACGGAGATGAAGAACCGGATCGAGGATTTGAAAGAACTGAGAAAATTAATCAGTCTCCTGAAGGGAGACATCCGATATGCGAATACGCCCCTTCCGGAAGCAATCAGCGTCATCGCCAGAAGATATAAAGGTAGCTTTTATCGATTTTTTGAGTTTGTAAGCTCCAAACTACAGGAGTTATCAGGACAGACCTTTTCCCAGGTGTGGAAGGAAGCAGTAGAGAAGGAGCTGATCAATACCTCACTGACGAAGAAGGACAAGAACCAACTGATTTCTTTTGGTGAGAATCTCGGTTACCTTGATAAGGATATGCAGATGAATACCTTTGAACTGTATCTGTCGCAGTTAGAGGAAGAGATCGCTGAGCTGACGAAAACAGTGAAGGAAAGGTCTTATCTATACAATAGTCTGGGAATTATGGCCGGAGTATTCATCTCAATCATCATGATTTAAAAATTCGATGGCACGATACGCCGTAATGGAGATGCTTATGGATATCTATTTAATTTTAAGAATTGCACTGGTTGGTATAATGGTGTCCGTATTAAATCAAATATTGAAGCAATCAGGTCGCGATGACCTTGCTTTTTTTACCAGCTTGGCCGGACTGATATTGGTCCTATTATGGCTATTACCACATATTACGGAGCTGTTTGTTACAATACAGCAGCTCTTCAACATAGTTTAGCCAAGATCGGTTCTGGAATAGGGAGGTCAATATGATACGAATCGCTGTTGTCGGAATTGTAGCAATCATTCTGGCAATTATGTTTAAGAAGGGCAAGGAGGAATATTCTCTTTACATAAGTATTGGAGCGTGTATTCTTATCCTGCTCTGGGGTATTAGTAAGCTGGAAGTGATCTTTGATGCAATTGATCAACTTCAAGGATATATCCGAATGAATAAATCCTATGTAACGATTCTGATTAAGATCATTGGAATTACCTATGTGACCGAGATAGCCTCTTCGCTTTGTAAGGATTCCGGATATCAGGCAATCTCAGAACAGATTGAGTTGGTTGGGAAGCTGACGATTCTCGCAATCAGTATGCCAATTATGTTGGCCATTCTGGATACCATAGACAACCTTTTGACCGCATAAATGAAAAAGAGGTGATTAATATGCATTTGCTTCGCCGACTTGTGCTTCTGACTCTGATCCTTCTGATTTCATTGTTATGTTCCGAGGAAGCAAAGGCATCAACAACTCCGGCACCGAGTGATAATTATGATGTAGACCTTTATTCTTCTCAGGATATTGATTATTCAGAGATTCAGGATGTAATCAAGGATGTCATGGGAAAGGGGAATGAATTTGATTTCGGAGACTATGTAGGAAAGCTGGTTCGGGGAGAGCAACCATTCTCATTAACCGCGGTTGCCAATGAGTTAATGACCTCCGTTCGAGGAGAGATTAAAGGTAATCTTAGTACCTTTGGGAGCTTGATAACGATCGCATTGATCGCTGCCTTGTTCACGAACCTATCCATGGCTTTCCGAAATAATCAGGTATCGGAGACGGGATATTATGTTACTTATCTATTGCTCTTTGGCCTCCTGATCGGATCATTCATCACCGCCTCGAGAATTGCCTCAGCAACCATAAGCTCCATTCTGGATTTTATGAGAGCATTGGTCCCGACTTATTTTATGTCGGTTGCATTTACCAGCGGAACTGCCACTTCAATGATGTATTATGAAGGAGCACTGATGCTGATTACTTTGGTGGATTTCCTACTGATTAGAGTTATTATTCCAATGATCAATTTCTACCTGATCATTATATTAGCAAATAATCTATCGAAAGAGGACATGCTGTCTAAGCTTGCAGAGCTGTTTGCGACAGCAATCGGTTGGTTGCTAAAGAGCATGCTGGCAGCAGTCATCGGGTTTAATGCGATCCAAGGCTTAATCGTCCCCGTGGTGGATCAAGTGAAACGGTCTACTTTGATGAAAGCCTCTGAGGCGATCCCCGGGATAGGTGATGCGCTTGGAGGAGTAACACAGACGATACTTGGTGCAGGTGTACTTTTAAAGAATGCGATCGGTGTGGCAGGATTAATCGTTCTAATCTCCATCGTTGCAGTACCATGTCTTAAGCTGCTGGTAGTCACTGCAATATACAAAATCGGAAGTGCCGTCCTGCAACCCATATCGGATAAGCGCTTTATTGAATGTATCAGCGCTTCCGGAAAGTCAGCTGCCTTGTTACTTCAGACGGTGTTTGTCGGAGTAGTGTTGTTCCTGATCTCAATCACGATTGTTGCAGTAACAACAGGCAGTGTTAAGTAATTCTACAACAGGTTAGGGAGTGAGAGGCCAATGGATATCATCTATAACTGGATCAGGAATGTTGTAATCTACATGATCCTAAATGCAATTATAATGAACCTTCTTGGTGATAAAAGTTATAAGAAGTATGTAAGCATAGTATCCGGAATGATTCTGGTGCTGATTATTGTCTCACCGCTGATGAACTATATGAATTTGGAGGATACTTTGGATTATTATCTACAAGCGAATGACTTTACCGTAGAGACTTCTGAGTTTAAGAATGACCTTAACCGGATGGAGGAAGCACAGAGCGATGCGATTTTTGCTGAATATGAAGAAAAGATCCGCAAACAGGTAGTAAGCATACTTAAGGAGGAGGGACTCGACCTTACCAGCTTAGACATCACTATTGATCGCAATACTAAAAACCCTACTTTTGGAGAGATAATGAGGATGGATATCACTGCTGTTACAGAAAAAAATGACAAGGAAGCGGCAAGTAATCGCCTTTCCATCGATGAGATAGATATATCACCGGTCAGTATTCATGAGACAGAGAAGAGTGATGCACAGAACCCTCCTTCTCCCATGGAAATTAATATTAAAAATAAACTCTCGGACTTCTATAATATTGAACAGGTTAATATAAATATTAGTATAAGTTAAGGATGTTTCAAGTGAAATAAAAAGCTTTTATTACAGTTAACGGAATGGCTTTTACATTTTGCACTTATACAAGGAAGCTGCGGGAAATGTTACGGAGGTTCATATGGATAAGAAGAAGATTTCCCTGAAAACAATCGGACTGCCAAGGTTAATCATGCTCTTTATGGCAGGTATTCTAGTCATATTGTTATCCTTTCCCAGTGTATTAGGTGCATTCCGTTCCACGGATGGTGATGCTAAGGACATGAAAGTTACGGACTTACAAAATGATACGAATACGACAAGCTATAGTGAGAATACCTATATATCAGAGATAGAAAATAAGCTTACATCAGCATTAAGAAAAGTATCCGGCGTTGGAGACGTAGAAGTAATCATTACTACGAAAGGTTCGCAGGAACAGGTTCCATTAAAGGATAGTTCTTCTACACAGGAAAGCTTAAATGAAGAAGATGGGGAGGGCGGAAGCAGAACAGATAATAGTGCCCAGCGGGAAGAAAATACCGTTCTGGTTACGAACGAGGATGGAAAGTCAGTGCCTTACATATTACAGGAACTTGAACCGGAGATAGAAGGCGTCGTTGTGATCGCGGAAGGTGGAGATAGTGCCATAGTTAAAATGGACATTATGGAAGCGGTTGAGGTATTATTTGACGTACCTGCGCATAAAGTTAAAGTAATGAAAATGAATCAAGGTATAAAATGATCAGGAGGTCTAAAATGAAAAATATATTTAAGAAGAATCACATCATAATCACAGCATTGGCTATTATGATTATTATCGCGGGTTATCTGAGCTTTACCAACGATGACCTTGCGGATAAGAAGGATGCTGTGGAGACGGAAGCTCAGAATGCAGATGATTATGAAGAATTCACAGATGCAGAAGGAACCGAAGTGGCAGACACAGCCGATTCAGAAACAGCAAAGGCTGGTGACGAGGATATGGAATTGACCGAAGGAACGGATGACACAACATCAGCTGATGCATCCGGGGAGAATTCCGAGGTAGCTTCCGAAGATAAGAGCAGCGAAACCGCAGATGGCGAGGACGCAAATGAATTGACTGATATTTCGGATGAAGATATGTTAGCAGATGCTCAGGAAGTTAGTGATAATGGAGAGCTTGATCTGGAAGAAGGCGTTCCGGGAGAAGCAGTGCTTGCCAATGCAGCAAGTACCATCGATGCAAGCTATTTTGTTTCCAACAAGATTGAAAGAGAGCAGATCAGAGCAAAGAATAAAGCTGCTTATCTTGATATCATCAACAGTGCAGAAGTATCGAAGGAGCAAAAGGACGTTGCTGTGAACAGCATGTTAGAGCTTACAGACATTATCTCCAAGGAGAATAAAACCGAGATGTTGCTGGAAGCAAAAGGCTTTGATGGCGCGATTGTATTCATGGATGATGGGATGGTTGATGTAGTAGTAAATTCTGAAGCATTAACCGATCAGCAACTTGCAATTATAGAAAAAGTTGTGACAGATAAGACCGGCGTAGATGTTAAGAATATCAACATTAATCCAGTTGTAGTTTC
>JAGFXQ010000306.1 GCA_017861355.1 Bacillota bacterium | reverse complement strand
ACGGTATTGTAACCAATGCTTCCGATTTTGCTCTAAAGGAGCGTCTTCGTTTCTGGTTCGGCAATAAAGATCTTGCGATGGACCGCTATCGCAAGCTGGAGATCAAGGCAGACCGATGTACTTCCTGCCAGGAATGTATGTCCAAATGCCCCTATGGAATTGATATCATTCGCAAGCTTTCCATCTGTGATTATAAGCTGGCGGGCAAGGACATCTATTAATTAGATCACAAAGGGCTTTCGCAGCAAATACAAGAAAGCCCTTTCTTACAATTATATTAGTTGATTATAGATCCGGTCTAAAGTCTCCTCGATGGAGGAATAATATTCTGTTACCCCGAAGTTCATAATCAGCTTATAAGGTCTTGCTCCAAGAAGATTACAATTGTCCTTAAGAAGCCTTTGTATTTTATTCGTAACCTTAATCGCAGGCATCAGACCTGTCTCAGGGAGAAGAAGCATGAGTCTCTTAGAATCCCATCTACCCACAAGATCAAGCTTTCGCAGGTTGTTTATCAACAAATCTCCCACAGCTGCAATCGTATGGTTGATTATCTCCTTCTCCTCCTGTGAATTCATCAGCTTCACAAATTCTATCTCACATAGGATCAGCGAAAATTGATTACCATAACGATCAAAGCGGAATATCTCTCTTTCGATACTCTCAAGTAATCCTCTTTGGTTGATCAGACCGGTTGTATTATCTATTTTACTATGATTCTCCATCAATTCATTGATTACTGATTTTGCATTCAACAGCCCTTTCAGATCGTTGAATTTATTAATGATCGGTTCCAGCTTCTCGTATCCTATGAATACCTTCCATCGTCCATTCTCTAAAATAATTAGTTTATTAAAGCTATCCTTCTGAAGCATATCCATCACGATATTATACTCTATTGTATTAACACTGAATTCCAGTACATCATCGACCATCTGACCATAAATCATCTTATCCCGGTAAACTCCATAAATATCGCATTTATATTCCTTCATGGTGTACACTCGGGATACCGCTGTCTGCCAATTGATAAAATCCGCTTTCGATATATTCTTCTTGTCTAATTCAGAGATCAGTTCATAGCAACGAGAATAGTTATTTATCGTAATGTTCTGAAAGTATTCCTCCAGCAATGCTTTCGCTGACAGAAAACGCATATCACTTCGTTTCGGGGTATCGGTGTACTCTCGATGGTTATTGACCGTCTCCATAGCAGGTCTTATGTTTCTGCTTTCCCAGATAAGATTATATTCATTTCGCTTGGATGGATCACTTAGTACCGCATATGCCTCGTTGATTAGTTGCATCCTGTCACCATTATCATGGTTCAGGTCTACATCCGGGTGGTATTTTCTTGCCAGCCGCTTGTAAGCACTTTCAATAATCTCCTGCTCCGCCTGATAGTGCACTTGAAGAATCTTATAATAATCATTCGTCTGCATATCTTCACCACCTGTTCCGGAATACCGATCTTCGTATACTGTAATTTACACAACCTTCATCTTAATCATACCCTAACTTCCCACTTGTTTCCAGTCATTTTTTCTCTTATTCGACATTTTTTTCATTATTAAGAGTGTGATCAATGTGAACAATGCTCACAGAACGTAATGTTTTTTTAATACAGATCGTAATATTCTATGTATAAAAAAGGATGCTGTAAGAAGCATCTTCTTACAACATCCTGCTATAATAGTGCGCCCAGCGGGCGCACGTTACAATTCTCTGAGTACTAAATCGGTACTGCCTTGATTGAGTCCTATCTCCACCCGGATGATTCTGGGGTGGTGGGCATATTCCTTGCGTACCATATCGCGAAGCTGCGTTCCTCCCTGATAACCATGAATCACTCTGAGGCGGTAGATATCATGCTTCACTTTCTTCAATTGGCTGTCAAGATATACCTTAGCCTGGTATTTTGTCATGCCATGAATATCCAGTTCCAGAATACCTGTATTCAATCTGATTACCTTCCGAATTCCGAAAGCTCCAATCCCTTATTACGGTCAAGAGCTGTCTGTATGCTCCAATTATGAACAAATAACAGCAATGGATTGCCTTTTAGGTCCTTTACCTTCTTCGTATCCGAGGACACACTTAATTTGCTGACGTCGATATTCTTGTTCTCAACCCAGCGAATAAATTCATAAGCCAAAGGCTCCAAACGTATCTCTACACCGTATTCCGAATCTAATCGGAACTTTAAGACGTCAAATTGCAAAGTACCGACAACACCTACGATAATTTCCTCCATACCGGTGTTGTACTCCTGGAAGATCTGGATCGCACCCTCCTGGGCAATCTGTGAGATGCCTTTGAGGAACTGCTTTCTCTTCATTGTATCTACCTGACGTACCTTTGCAAAATGCTCCGGTGAGAAGGTCGGAATTCCTTCATACATAAACTTCTGGTCCGGCATACACAGTGTATCACCGATAGAGAAGATACCGGGATCAAAAACACCAATAATATCACCGGCATAGGCCTCTTCAATTATGGTTCTCTCACTTGCCATTAATTGCTGTGGCTGAGAGAGGCGGATCTTCTTATTTCCCTGAACATGATTCACTTCCATTCCGGCAGTAAACTTGCCTGAGCAGATTCTCATGAACGCGATACGATCACGGTGAGCTTTATTCATATTCGCCTGAATCTTGAATACAAATGCTGAGAAATCATTTTCCAGAGGATCAATCATACCCTCACTGGATATTCTCGGCATAGGCGAAGTTGTCATGGACAAATAGCGCTTTAAAAATATTTCAACACCGAAGTTCGTCAGCGCTGATCCGAAGAAAACCGGGGTCAGCTTTCCGGAGAGTACCTGATCGATATCGAATTCACTGCTTGCACCATCCATTAATTCAATTTCTTCGGAGAGGATATCGTGATTGTCTTTACCAATTAATGTGTCAAGACTGGGATCGCCCAGCTCCACCTCCACGGTCTCTACTTCCTTCATACCGTTATGAGCTGCGTAAAAGCGGGTGATGTGCTTATTCTCACGATCGTAGACACCCTTAAAATTCTTACCGGAGCCAATCGGCCAATTAATCGGACAGGTTTTAATTCCGAGCACTGTCTCGATCTCATCCAATAATTCATAAGTATTCTTCGATTCACGATCCAACTTATTAATAAAGGTAAAGATCGGAATACCTCTCATAACACAAACCTTAAAAAGTTTCTTAGTCTGTGCCTCAACACCCTTGGAAGCATCAATGACCATGACTGCCGAATCTGCAGCCATTAAGGTACGATACGTATCCTCGGAGAAATCCTGATGTCCCGGTGTATCTAATATATTAATGCAATAATCTTCATAATTGAACTGCATTACAGATGAAGTAACAGAGATACCACGTTGCTTTTCAATCTCCATCCAGTCTGAAACAGCATGCTTATCTGTCTTCTTACCCTTTACCGAACCCGCGAGATTAATTGCTCCTCCGTAAAGCAAGAGCTTCTCTGTCAAAGTCGTCTTACCCGCATCGGGATGGGAGATAATCGCAAAGGTCCTTCTTTTTTGTATTTCCTTGGTATAATTGCTCAATGTAAATCCTCCAAAATCCGCTATCTTACTAAAAACATAAACCAATTCATCTTAATATAAAAGAAAGCGGATTGTCAAGGCATTTAATTACATTTTTGCATCCCATCTGCCACAGAAGGGATCCACCGGGGTAATCCCCTTGAATTCACTCCTTCCAAGCAGCTTATCGATTACCGCATTGATATTACTTTCCTTGAATTTATAGGCATTGATGTAGGTTCTAATTCTCGGCACATCCAATAGGTGATAGGGATTAGCAAACGAGATAAAGATCGTAGGTATTACACTTTGATAGATCGGGCAATCTGCTCCCATCGGTTGCGCCCATTCAATTCGTACGGTAGTCTGGTTGCTCTTGGTCGCCATATTTCCTACATAGATCATCAGGTCGTATTGCTCCACCGTATCCTGATATCTTCGCTGCATTCCCTCATAGCCCTGTGAAGCCTGGAATACATCAACGGCAAAGCCTTCCTTCTCCAAAGCTTCCTTCACGATTCCTGCTACATCCTCACCGCCACCGCCGAAAGCACTCTCTCCGGATAAGATCGGATATATGAGCACCCTTTTATGCCGGGCAATATTGATCGGCAGGAGCTTCTGTGTATCCTTTACTAAGGTCACTGCCTGATCCGCACATTCTAACTCAATTCTCTTATGCTCTTCACAGCCCACGATCTTACCAGCCTCCTCCGACTTAACAAAAATGCTTCCGTCTGCCTTCTTCTCGGGCAGCTTCAGGGCTGCTTTCAAGCCAAGAATACGGACGACTGCCTCATCCAGACGTTCCGGTGTAATTGTTCCATCCTCTACACCGGCGCTCATATATTCATAATCCTCTTCGAGATTCTTCGTGAACAGGAATACAGCAATCGTATAAGGTACCGCCTTACTTCTCGGCATAGGGATTGCAAAGCCTGCCATGGTAGTTGCATCGGTTACGATCAATCCGTTAAAGCCCAGTTTCTCTCTTAAGAGACCTTGGATTAATTCCGGTGCCAGAGTTGCGGGCATGATATCTTCATCCTTAATACCGGGACAAAGTCTTCTGCTGTAAGCAGGCTGCATGATATGTCCGATCATCACGGTCAATGCGCCGGCATCAATAGAAGCCCGATATGCCTCTCCGAACGTGGCATCCCATTCCTCACAGGATAAGTCGTTGCTGCTGGTCACCAGATGCTGGTCTCTCTCATCCACTCCATCTCCCGGGAAATGCTTA
>JAGFXQ010000305.1 GCA_017861355.1 Bacillota bacterium | reverse complement strand
TTTGTGAAGATACTTTGCAAAGCGGCCTACATTCGAGTCATCAAGTGCTGCCTCAATCTCATCCAGAAGACAGAAAGGCGAGGGCTTGAGATTCTGTATTGCGAATAACAAGGAAATTGCAGTAAGTGCTTTCTCTCCACCGGACAGCTGCATCATATTCTGCAGTTTTTTACCCGGAGGCTGTGCATTGATCCGGATTCCTGCTTCCAGTATATCTTCACTTTCTGTCAGCTCCAAATCTGCCTGACCTCCACCGAATAGCTCTTTGAAAACCTCATTAAATTCTTCATTGATTGCCTTGAATTTCTCTAAGAACTGAATTCGCATCTCGGTATCCAGCTCATGGATAATCTGAAGTAATGCCTCTTCTGCTTTGATCAGGTCTTCTCTCTGAGTATGTAAAAACTCATATCGCTCTGACAGATTGCGGAAGTCTTCAATCGAATTCACATTAACATCACCCAGCTCTTTGATCTGGGTTTTTATATCGGTAATCATCTTCTTGGCTTGCGTCAGACTAAGCTCTTCATCAATGGGGAAAAGTGCAGCCGTGGAATAGGTGAGCTCATATTCCTCCCACATATAACTCATTTGAAGATCGGTCTGTTCGATTATCTTATCTCTCTGACCATTCAAACGGAAGCATTCCTTATCTAATTCTGTCATACGATTCGATAATTCTTCACGTTTTGCAAAGAAATTCTTATGTATGCTGGTGATATGCTCGCGTTGCTCTGATTGTAACTTGATCTTCTCTTCCAGATCAGTGATGAGCTTCTCATAAGAGGCGATTAATTCACCTGTCTGACGGATGGTAGAATTCTTCTCTTCAATCACAAGGGACGCACGCAAAATATCAGCCTTTAAGGCGGTTTCTTCTTCGTACTGACGATCAATCTCTCTCTTGATACGACGAATATTCTCAAGAATGAACTGGTTGCTCTGCTCTAAGGTTGACATTTCGAGCTTTAAGGAAGAAGCTTTATCATTGGCTGTCTGCTCTAAACCACGTTCCACTTCCAACGTTTTATTCAGCTGTTCGATCTGAACTTCCTTTTCCTTATTTTGCTTTGAATTCTGAGATAAGGATTCATTTAGCTTCGATAGATTGTCCTTCAGATCCTTTGCCTGCAGTTCGATATCCTGAAGTTCTCTTACATATTCCTGATAAATCGCTTCTGATTCAGCCTTCTTAGTCAATTCGCGATCAAGCTTCATCTTTGCTGTATTCTGTTCCAGAAAACACTCCTGAAGCAGCTTCTTGATCTCTTCCAGCTCACCACGAAGTCTGGTTCGACTATCTCTGGCTTCATCACGCTTTCGAAGCAATTCCTTCGTCTGTTGTTCCAGTGAACTAACAGCCTCTTCCATCTCTTCGATTTCTCTTCTTCTTCCGAGAAGATTACTTGCATTTTTATAGGCACCACCGGAGATAGAACCACCGGGGGCGAGTAATTCACCCTCCAGCGTGACAATACGAAGTGTGTAGTTATACTTTTTTGCAATCGCTGTTGCATGGTCAATCTCGTCAACGACCAGGATTCTTCCCAGCAGGTAATCAATCAGATCACCAAATCGCGTGTCCGCCTCAACAAGTGAACTCGCAATTCCCAGAACTCCGGGTTCTTTCAGAACCTTCACATTCTGTAAGCCGTTCCCTGCAGATATATTGGTCAAAGGCAGGAAAGTAGCTCTTCCGAAGCGGTTCTGCTTCAAATATCCGATTAGGTTCTTTGCCGTAACTTCGGTATCGGTGACGATATTCTGAATGGTACCGCCGAGTGCTGTCTCTATTGCAGTCTCGTAAGTCTTTTCTACTTTAATAATATCCGCAACAACGCCAATGATTCCTGGCATCTGCGGTTTGCGTTCCATTACCTTCTTGATACTGATGCCGTAACCTTCGTAACGCTCCGTCAAATTCATTAATGAATCAAGCCTTGATTTTTCACCAAGATAACGGGCTTGCAGTTCATTGTATTCCGTATTATAGGTATCAATGGCCATTTGGGTATCATTAATGGATCGCTCTGTCTCAGCACTTTTCCCGGTATTATCGATAATAATATCCGATACTTCCTGCAGACGTTGCTTACTTGCTTCGATAGTCTCATCATAAAGGCATTCTTCACTCTTGTTTTTTAGAATGCGCTGATTTAAGTCAGCTTTACGAAGCGTATTTTGCTCCAGCATCGTCTCATAACGCTGCATATTACTCTTAATTCCGGAGTTGATATTCAAATATTCAAAGATACCATTATTGCAGTCTTCAATTTCTTTTGTGAACTTAACGATGTTTTCCCTGATATTATTTAGTTCTTCCAGTGCATCACTCAGCAGGTCATCCATTCCGGCTATTCGATCATCCACCGAGGATTTCTCAGAGAGATAGCCTTGCTCTTCTTGCTTCTTTGCTGCAATCTCCCGTTCCGTGGTTTCAATTCTGCCCTGAATATAGACATCATTTTGCTGCAAACTGCTGATTTGCTCCTGTAGTACCTTAATCTCGCCCTCTGCTTTTTCTTTACTAAGCTTATGTTCATTAAAAGAAGTCTTATCTTCTTCTATCTTAAGATCGCATTCTTCTAATTGCTGTTCCAAACGAATGTATTCTTCTTTGGTATTCTCATAATCTGCTTTGGTCTGTTCGAAATCACCGGTAGCTATGTTCAGTTTTTCTTCCAGCTGTTCCTTGGAGGTACGAAGCTTATCATACTCCTTCAGAAATTGATTCACTTCGAGAGTTTTGAGTTCTTCTTTTAATTTCAGATATATCTTAGCTACAGCGGACTGCTTTTCTAATGGAGACAGCTGTTTTTCGATTTCCTTAATGATATCTGTGATACGGGAGAGATTGAGTTTCTCTTCCTCCAGATTCTTCTCGGCTGCATATTTCCTTCTTTTGAATTTAACGATACCGGCAGCTTCATCGAATAGCTCACGACGATCCTCCGGTTTACCACTTAAAATCTTATCAATCTGGCCTTGTCCGATAATCGAATAACCTTCTTTACCGATACCGGTATCCATAAATAGCTCATGGACATCCTTCAGTCTGCATGAGGTTCCATTGATCAGGTATTCACTTTCTCCGGAACGGTAGACACGTCGAGCAACCGTAACTTCTTCATACTCGATTGGAAGCTTATGATCGGAATTATCCAGGGTGATTGCAACAAAAGCATAGCCAAGTGGCTTACGTGTTTGCGTTCCGGAGAAAATAACATCCTCCATCTTGGCACCACGAAGCTGTTTTGCACTTTGCTCTCCGAGAACCCAGCGAACGGCATCTGCTACATTACTTTTACCACTGCCATTCGGCCCAACAATACCGGTGATTCCGTCATGAAATTCCAATACAATTTTATTCGCAAAGGATTTAAAACCGTGAACCTCAATACTTTTTAAATACATTCATAGTCTCCCATCTATCTCCTGTATATTGTATGATATGAATTCCGCATGTAATTACGGTGCATTTCATGATGCAAGTAAATAATATGCCAATAACTAACATAAATGTTTCTGCTTATTCCTGAGTATTTCTTAACATTTGAATCGCCTGATAAGCAGCCTCTTGTTCTGCCGCCTTCTTCGTACGACCGGTTCCGATACCGATCTCATCACTCCCAACATTAACCGCAACAGTAAAGGTCTTATTATGATCCGGACCCTCTTCCGATATTAATCGGTAGCGCAGTTTATGCCCATTGTTATTGTTTTGGATGATTTCCTGTAAGATAGTCTTGCTATCGAAAAAGAGATCCTTATTTTTAAGATTAGCTAAAATAAAGCCTCCTATAAACTCTTTTGCATTAGTAAAACCACCGTCGAGATAAATGGCACCGATGACTGCTTCCAGTGCATCAGATAAAATGGAATCTCGCTCCCGTCCACCAGAGATATCTTCACCCTTACCTAAAAATAAATAATCACCTATTCTTAAATCTCTTGCACAGGCGGATAAGGTCTGTTCACACACAATACTCGCTCGAAGCTTTGTCAAATCTCCCTCAGAAAGATTGGAATATTCCTTGTACACATATTCGCTTGTGACTAGTTCAAGAACGGCATCTCCCAAAAATTCAAGTCTCTCATTGCTCTTTTCTTTATTCATCCTCATCTCATTCGCATAAGAACTGTGTGATAAGGCATGCGTCAGCAGCCCAGAATCATTAAAATGATATTTGATTATGCTTTCTAGTGCCTTCTGGGTTGTATCCGATTTTTTACGTAACTTCATATGGCTGAGTTGTACCTCCTTTCATAGCATATATAGCTTGAAAAGCCCGGGGATAAGGCGAACCTTATTCACAGGGCTTTTCATGACCACTGAAAATGTTTTAGATAATTAATTTAAAGCGTTCTTTATCTGCTCGATCGCATCAGCTACAGTAACAATATTCTCAGCTTCTTCATTTGCGATTTCAATATCGAATTCTTCTTCAATTCCCATGATGATCTGGAATACATCAAGTGAATCTGCACCGAGATCGTCAACGAAGGTAGTCTCCATTGTAATCTCATCCTCGTCTACATTTAATA
>JAGFXQ010000304.1 GCA_017861355.1 Bacillota bacterium | reverse complement strand
ATAGAAAGGAAGTTTGAATTGTTATGATTATTGTAATGAAGCCTCAGGCTAGAAAAGAATCGATAGAAAGAATTAAGAATTTGATTGAATCTAAGGGATTGGATGCCCATATCTCCACCGGTAAGGAAGTTACCATCATCGGTGTTGTGGGTGACAAATCCAAGTTGAGGGATCAAAACCTTGAGATTTATGATGATGTAGATAAAATTGTAGCTGTTACCGAGAGCTATAAGCTGGCCAACCGCAAGTTCCATCCCGAACCTTCTAGAGTAAAGGTTGGAAATGTCGTAATTGGTGGCGATGAACTTGTAATCATGTCCGGCCCCTGCGCAGTTGAGAGTCAGGAGCAGTTAATGCAGACTGCGATTGCAATCAAGAAAGCCGGTGCCCAGATCCTCCGTGGCGGAGCTTACAAACCCAGAACCTCTCCTTATGCTTTCCAGGGTCTGGAAGAAGAAGGACTGATCTATATGAAGGAAGCCAGAGAAGCCACCGGTCTTCCGGTAATCTGTGAGGTTACCAGTCTGAATGCCATAGAAGCCGCAGTTAAGTATGTAGATATGCTTCAGATTGGTGCAAGAAACATGCAAAATTTCTATCTTCTGAAAGAAGCAGGTAAGTCCGGTCTTCCGGTATTATTAAAAAGAGGACTTGCTGCGACCATTGATGAATGGTTGAATGCTTCCGAATATATCATCGCAGAAGGTAACCCGAATGTCGTTCTTTGTGAACGCGGAATTCGTACCTTTGAGACTGCTACCCGGAATACCTTAGATATTAGTGCAGTCCCTGTTATTAAAGAAAAGAGTCATCTTCCCATAATCGTGGATCCCAGCCATGCAACCGGCGTAAGAGCATATGTTAAGCCACTCGCCATGAGTGCCGTTGCAGTTGGTGCGGACGGACTGATGATTGAGACTCATCCCAATCCCTCCACGGCTTTGTCTGATGGTCCTCAATCCCTCACCTTTGACCAGTTTGAAGCTCTGGCAAATGATCTGAGACCTCTTGCCGCTCTGATGGGTAAGAAGTTTTAATTACAAAGTGAGTTCCTTTGTCAATTCACTTTTCTGAGTAACAAAGAATGCTTATAAAACAACAACACAATTCAAGTATATATAGGAGGATTTCATGAGCGATTTTGAGAGCGACTTTAGGATTGGATTTATTGGGTTTGGTTTAATCGGGGGGTCTATCGCCCGGGCACTGAAGAAGATTAATTCAAGTTATCACCTCGTTGCTTATGATTACCATAAGAACAATCCCAGTACCGATTTACAGGCAGCTCTTCATGATCAGGTCTTAGACCGGGTTACCACAACTCTCTCAGAGGAATTTCCTGATTGTGATCTTGTATTCTTATGCGCACCTGTTCTGTCAAATATTGAATATCTGAAGCAGTTAAAACCTTTACTAAAGTCAGACTGTATCCTTACTGATGTGGGCAGTGTAAAGACCAATATTCATGAAGCGGTGGAGGAACTTGATCTTGAAGCGCAATTCGTAGGTGGTCATCCGATGACCGGATCCGAGAAGACCGGATATCATAATTCCTATGCTCTTCTGCTGGAAAATGCTTATTATATTTTAACTCCAACTGCAAAGACTCCGGGTGTCATGACCCAGACTCTATATCATTTAGTACAAAAGATGGGGTCAATTCCGATCCTTCTGGATGCCAGGGAGCATGATAAGATTACAGCGGCCATCAGTCACGTCCCTCATATCATCGCTGCTCAATTGGTCAATCTTGTCCGGGAATCTGATGATGAAGCCGAGAAAATGAGAGCACTTGCGGCCGGAGGTTTTAAGGATATTACCAGAATTGCTTCCTCCTCTCCTGTCATGTGGCAGAATATCTGTCTGACCAACGGACATGAGATTAAGGAGTGTCTGGACCGTTACATAAGCTCTCTCCAGATTGCTTCTGAGGCAATAACCGCGAACGATGGAGAATTTTTATATCGGATGTTTGATACTGCGGGTGAATATCGAAGTGCTATTCCGAACAAGTCCATCGGCCTCATGAAAAAGTTATTTGAGGTATATCTGGATATTGTCGATGAAGCCGGTGCTATCGCTACCATTGCTACTCTTCTTGCCAGCAATCAGATCAGTATTAAGAATATCGGCGTTATTCATAATCGTGAATTCGAAGAAGGTGTGCTTCGCATAGAGTTTTATGATGAGAGCGCACAACAGAAAGCAATTGCAATGCTGGCAAGATATAATTACCGAATCTATGAGAGAAATTAGAGCCAATGTAGTCTGATGTATTCTTTTCTTTTTATCATAAAAGCCTACCGGAGAGTCTAGAGAAGTCATAACCCAACCGACTTAACGGAATAAATACAGATCAGGGAGAGTAATTATGAATTGCAAGAAATGCAGTCCTCTAAAAGGTACCATCAAAGTCCCCGGTGATAAATCCATCTCACATCGCTCCGTAATGTTTGGTGCTTTGGCTCAGGGAAGGACGGAAGTGACGAATTTTCTACCCGGTGCAGATTGCCTCTCAACGATACGTTGTTTCCGTCAGCTCGGAATTTCCATCGAGAACAGTAAGTCTACCGATCATGTAATTGTGCATGGGAAGGGACTACATGGCTTAAGCAAACCAGCAGATATTCTTGATGTAGGTAATAGTGGAACAACGATGCGTTTGATTTCGGGAATTCTATGTGGGCAAAGCTTTGAGACCTCCTTAATCGGTGATGAATCGATTCAGCGAAGACCCATGGGCAGAATTATGACTCCTCTCGCTATGATGGGTGCCGATATCAAGAGTCAGCCGGAGAACGGCTGCGCTCCACTAGCAATCAATTCTGTACTTGGCAGTCATGCAAAGCTAACCGGTATTCACTATAATTCCCCGGTTGCTTCCGCACAGATTAAGTCCTGCATTCTCTTGGCCGGTCTTTATGCTGAGGGTGAGACTTCGGTTACGGAACCGTCACTCTCCAGAAACCATACCGAGTTGATGCTGACTGAATTTGGAGCATCGATAAATAGTATAGGAAATACTGCGACGATCTTACCGGAACCCATCCTAACCGGTCGCAGAATCGAAGTCCCCGGTGATATCTCCTCCGCAGCTTATTTTATCGCTGCCGGATTATTAGTTCCTAATTCAGAGATTATGATCAAGAATGTAGGTATCAACCCGACCAGAGATGGAATTCTTCGTGTCTGCAGACAGATGGGAGCAAATATAGTTCTGGAAAATGTCATCGATCATGGCGGCGAGCCGGTTGCTGATCTTGTAGTATGCTCAAGTGAGCTAACTGCAACGCAGGTGAGTGGAGAATTAATTCCAACTTTAATTGATGAAATTCCTGTGATTGCTGTACTAGCTTGCTTTGCTAAGGGACAGACGATAATCAAAGACGCTGCGGAGCTGAAAGTAAAGGAATCGAACCGGATCGATGTCATGGTAGATAATCTCACGCGTATGGGTGCTGATATCACTGCCACCCCGGACGGTATGATTATCAATGGCGGCAGACCTCTTCACGGAGCAACCATTGACAGTAAATCGGATCATCGTATTGCGATGTCCTTTGCGATCGCTGCCTTACTTGCAGAGGGAGAGACCCATATCCTCAATGCAGAATGTGTCGATATCTCCTATCCGAATTTTTATTCAGATCTAAAGAGTCTTAACCGATAGCTCCATAGTACTTATTTATTGTCAAGATTTATGATTGAGCCTGATTGACTCTTTCTACAGAAAATAATTGACAATTGAAAATTCTTATGTTAGCATAAGCAAAAATAAGCATAAAGGCTATGAAAAGAACTAGTATATATTTTCGAATTTGCAGAGAGAAGATGGTTGGTGCAAGTCTTCAAGGACGAAATATAGAACCCATCTTTGAGCCGTGAACCGAAACCATTATCAGTAGGCTTCACCGGACATCCACCGTTAACCGGATAAGGTATCAGGCATGATATGTCTTGTACTATAAAGTGCAGAGATTTCTCTGAATTTAGGTGGTAACACGGACCGATGGTTCGCCCTAAGCTGTTTCATCAGCTTGGGGCTTTTTTAATTCCGGAGATGCAACAGTAAACCATGATATTGGTTCACCAAGCAATGGTTTGATACAATAAGATTGGAGGTAAAATATATGAAAGTGAAAAATTTAGTTGGAGATCGTTTTAAGGAAAGACCGGCGGATTGCATCATAGACAGCCATGCTCTGATGATACGCGGCGGTTATATGAAATATGTTGCGAATGGCATCTATTCCTCCTATCCTCCTCTCAAGAGGATTACAAAGAAAATCGAACAAATCATAAGGGAGGAGATGGACTGTATCGATGGTCAGGAGGTATCCTTTCCGGTAGCTCTCCCCGGATCCCTGTGGGAGGAATCCGGACGCTATGAAAGCCCGTCCCCGTGCAGGCCTGATCCGTGTCCGTGAATTCACGATGAAGGATGCTTATTCCTTCCATACCTCACAGGAGGACCTAGAGCAATATTATGAGAAATGCCATAAGGCTTATGAGCGTATCTTTGCGAGAGCAGGTATTCCGGAGGTGATCTCTGTCGCTTCTGACTCCGGTATGATGGGCGGTAATATCTCCCACGAATTCATGCTCGTGACGAAGGTGGGAGAAGATTCATTGGCAATCTGCTCCGAATGTGACTATAAGGCAAATATTGAGGCCGCAGAAAATATCGTGCATAATCAAAACACTCTGCCGGTGGATAACCTCAGGCTGGTTCCTACGCCAAATGCCTCTACCATCGATGAGATAGCAGCATTCTTGAAGGTCCCCATCATGAATACCTGTAAAGCGGTCGTATATCAAAAGGATCTGACCGGAGAATTAGTTGCAGTCTTCTTACGCGGGGATATGGATGTCAGTGAAGCCAAATTGACTAATTACCTTGGTGATAATATTCATCCGGCATTATTAGATGAGAATTCCCCTATGGTCGCAGGCTTTATCGGACCTTATCAGCTTGACAATACGAAGTGCACCATACTTTATGATCAGTCATTGAGTGGGATTGATTATTTGGTCTGCGGTGGTAATCAGATGGATCATCATTATACCGGCTTTAACATTCTTCGGGATATCGGTGTAGTAGAATATAAGGACTTCTCTAAGATTAGGGAAGGCGGCATCTGCCCTCATTGCGGCAAGCCAGCGATTACAATCTCCAGAGGAATTGAAGTGGGTAATATCTTCCAGCTCGGAACGAAATATACGAAATCGATGAATATGCAGTATCTGGATAATAAAGGTGAGTTACACTATCCGATTATGGGCTGTTATGGAATCGGTGTCGGCAGGCTTGCTGCTTCCGTATGTGAAGCTCACCATGACGAATATGGCCCGATCTGGCCGATTACCATCGCTCCCTGGCAGGTTCATCTTTGCTGCCTTCGTGTGGACGATGCCATGACAAAGGAATTTGCAGATGGTTTATATCAGGAGTTACAGCAAGCGCAGGTCGAAGTCATCTATGATGACAGAGATGTCCGTGCCGGCGTTATGTTCTCGGATGCCGACTTACTTGGTGTACCGATCCGTGTCATCGTTAGCCCAAGAAATCTTCAGGAGAATTGTGTGGAGCTTGTAACCAGAGATAAAGTTGTGAATACAAAGGTAGAGAAGACACTCATCCTTACTACAATAAAGGAACTGATAGGTAACATGTTAAAATCGAATACACGTATATAAATGTTCACTTTACTTATGCGCAAACGATCAAACACACGCTTTAGCAAACTTTCTATTGTCATGAATTAAAAGAAAGGAGAATTTGAACCAACACAAATTCTCCTTTCTTTTGTTTTCAGATGATTATTATGATATATTATTATGATGTATTTTTATGATGTAATTTTATGATGTATTTTTATGATATATTTTTATGATATATTTTTATGATATATTTTCATGATATATTTTCATGATATATTTTCATGATATATTTTTACGATGCATCATTATGATTCATCCTTGTACGCCATCAAAATAATATGCAATTCTATCTTACTTATATCCTCATGTAATTATTTCTTACGTCTACGAAGAATAATCATAACGACAGCTGTTATAGCAACTATCGCACCACCAATACCAATTAGAATATTTCTAAGGTTATTACTCTTCTCTTCATCCGCAGATTTATCAGAGGTTCCAGCTTCTGAAGCATTGGTATCCTTTGATACTTCCTTCACTTTATCCTCTTTCACCAGAACCAGTGCTGAGATGGGATCTATCGTAATGTTTCCGCCGTTGATTGTCTCGATAATCTCGGTACCAGCCTGATCACCTCTGGCATAAACATTCCAGCTACCCTCCGGAACAGTGACCGGTGTTGCTGCATTATTTGCATTGAATACGATACAGATGGACTCAGCACTCTCGTTGTTCGGAGAATGATCGATTGTATAACCGACTACGTTCGCCGGTAATCCCTCTAAGAAGGTCAGGTTCTTCTGCAGCTCCTCCGTCGTGGTCATCCGGAGTGCACTATGTTGCTTACGGAAGGCAATCAGACCTTTATAATATTTATATACTTCTGAATTCTTTTCTTTGGTGTCCCATTTTATGCTATTCACTGCATCCGAAGATTTGTAACTGTTCTCATCGAATGAGGTCCCTGTCTCGTCGATTGGTTTGCTTCGGAGAATTTCTTCTCCCGCTTGGAAGAAGGGAATTCCCTGAGAGGTAAGAACAAGTGCACCGGATAACAGGTTCATCTTGGTTCTGGTCTCAACACTATCGGAGGCATTCGAGGTAGCAATCTTATCCCATAGTGTCAGGTTATCATGCGCAGAGGCATAGCTGATGGTCTGAGTCGGAGCCTTCGCCCATGCTTTATCGGAGTAGTTCACTTTGGTGTAATCAATCTGCGAATGCTCGGTGGAAGCGACAATGCCGAACTTAATACTCTCTTCCATACCGGGTTGACCGGTTACAAAGCCTTTCTCCAGTTCCTCGAATACGCTGCCCTTTATTCCGTCTCTAAGATCGTCGCTAAATGCAGCAATTCCGGTATCTAATGCTGACATATTTGCTTTTAATGCTCTTTCGCTTTCGGGAAGGGGGGAAGAACCTGCGGTCCAGCCTTCTCCATAGATTAGAATCGTGGGATCCACCTCGTTTAAGGCTTTCCTGATTGCATTCATTGTCTCAATATCATGAATACCCATCAGGTCAAATCGGAAGCCGTCAATATGATACTCGGTGGCCCAATACACTACTGAATCTACGATGAATTTACGAACCATAGCACGCTCGGAAGCAATTTCGTTACCACAACCGGAAGCATTTGCAAATTGTCCGTCCTCGGTCATTCGATAATAATAGCCCGGAACAATCTTATTCAGATTTGAGTCTGCACTGAAGGTATGATTATATACCACATCCATCACGACACGGATACCACTCTGATGCAGGGCTTGAACCATCTGCTTATATTCATTGATCCTCACTTCACCCTTCTGAGGGTCGGTAGAGTAGGATCCCTCCGGTACATTATAGTTCTCCGGGTCATAGCCCCAGTTAAAGTCATTATTAATTAAGGTTGCTTCATTAATACTTGCGAAGTCAAAGGAAGGAAGCAGGTGAACATGCGTGATACCCAGATCCACCAGGTGGTCAATTCCTGTCTTTACACCGGTAGGTGTAGTGGTTCCCTTCTCCGTAAAGGCAAGATATTTGCCCTTATTCTTCATTCCTGAGTTAGCATCTACTGAAAAATCTCTGATATGAAGCTCATAGATGATGGCATCGGTAGGTTGAACAAATTCCGGTTTACCCTCCTCATCAAAATCAGCCGGGTCAGTGGATTTTAGATCGATAATCATTCCACGCTCTCCGTTCACACCTGCTGCCTTAGCATAGGGATCGACTGCTTCCTGTGCTACTCCGTCCACTGTCACGGTATAAGTGTAATACACATGATTCAGATCTCCGGATTTCTCGGTATACCAGGTTCCTTTGACATCCTGCTTCAAAGGAATACTTCCAAGAGAATTGACGCCAACCCCTTTTTCGTAGAGATTCAGCACAACACTGCTTGCTGTCGGTGCCCATAACCGGAAGGTGGTTTTCTCCTTGGACCATACCGCTCCAAGATCTGTATCGTCATAATAGAAAGCATCTTCAAAATCCTTTGTAGAGAACACCTTCGATTTTGCAACAGTAATTTCACCATAGCCTTTCAACTGAAGTGTATACTGACCCAGCAGAGGCAGTTCCTCACTGAAGGAAATCGTTGCCTTCGTAGCCTTCTTGCCTTCGTTCGAAGTAATTCCTTCCACTTTATACTGTTTTCCAGTCGCATCCGTCACTTTAATTCTGGAGGCTATATTTTTCGCAATGCTATCAAAGGCACTGGTTACGCTGAACTCCAGCGATTTTGTACTTGTCAGGGATGCTGACATTAATTTCGGTGCAATATTCATCTCATCTTCTCCATATCCAAATATCTCATCGTCTTGTACCACATAGACATCAACGACACCATCTACTGCTTTTGTCAAATCAATAAAGCGGTCATTCGGTGTATCCTTCTTATCCCAGGCATTACTATCCGTGGAATGACGTACGATAAAACCTGTTTGGTTTACTCCGTCATCAACATCTAAGGTATAGGAAGCGATTGCTCCAAAATCATCTGTACTGCCAAATTCAAAGGATGCTCCTTCTCCTGTACCAACCCAGGACCAGATATTCCAGCCCTCATAATCCCCTGCGTAACGGTGATAGTGAATGTTCACCCGCCAAAGCTATTCCCTGCTGTCAGTAGAACCAGTACCAGGACCATAATAACGGCCATTCTTTTCTTCAGCATAATACCCTCCCATACTGCGGTAAGACGGTTTATATTCAACCATGACTTACACCCTCTTCGTTATGGTACTATTTTAACACAGGATAATAGGTGTGAAAAGAAGTTTTCGAAATTTTTCGAATATTTCTATCGGAAAAGAATCTCGTTGTTTTTTTGAGTAATAAACATTATTCTTACGAACTTCTTCTTACCAATCCTCATTACAATCTGTTTCTCGTTGAAGACCTCTTCGAGGTTCTCTATCTTCCTTAAGTTCACCTGTACTCCTCCCTGCTTCACAAGACGTCGAAACTCACTGCCGGAGGGAATGATTCCATTACGTAGAAGTACCGGAATAATGGCTGTTAAGGTATTACTGTCGGACGATACGCTGATTTCAGGCATTTTCTCGGGTATCTCACCTCTCTGGAACACTGTATGAAAGTACTCTTGAGCTCTCTCCATCTCATCCGGCGAATGATACAGTTTTGTTATGATCTGAGCTAATTCCAGCTTGACATCCCTGGGATTGCGGCCTTGCTCCATCTGTTCCCGCAGTTCTG
>JAGFXQ010000303.1 GCA_017861355.1 Bacillota bacterium | reverse complement strand
ATAACCAGACGGTCTAAGCCGTAAGCAAGACCTGCGTGCGGGGGAACTCCATATTTGAAAGCATTGAGCAGGAAGCCGAAACGATCATATGCTTCTTCCTTTGTAAAGCCAAGTACCTCAAACATCTTCTCCTGTACATCACTCTGGAAGATACGCACAGAACCGCCGCCGATTTCAGTACCATTCAGAGTAATGTCATAAGCCTTTGCTCTAACTTTACCAGGATCTGTCTCCAATAACGGAATATCCTCCTCCATCAGCATCGTGAAGGGATGATGTTTTGCGGTGAAGCGGTTCTCTTCCTTGGAATATTCCAGAAGAGGGAATTCGGTAACCCACAGGAACTTATATTCATCCTTATGGATTAAATCAAGACTCTTTGCGATTTCAATTCTTAAAGCACCTAGTACAGAGAATACGATATCATCTTCATCTGCAGCAAATAATAACAGATCTCCTGCTTTGCCGTTCATTGCAGCTGCCAACGCTTTCAATTCTTCTTCAGTCATGAATTTTGCAAAAGAAGACTTATAGGAACCGTCTGCTTCGATTGCAAGATATGCCAGACCCTTTGCTCCGTAGCCCTTCGCAAATTCAACTAATGCGTCGATCTTCTTACGAGGCATTTCAGCCTGTCCTTCTGCATTAATACCGCGAACCGAGCCGCCTTTCCCAAGTGCACCGGTAAATACAGCAAAGCCGCAGTTCTTAACTACTTCTGATACATTCTTAAGTTCCAGTCCGAAACGAATATCCGGCTTATCCGAGCCAAAACGCTCCATCGCTTCCGCATAAGTCATTCTTTGAATCGGAAGCGGTATCTCGATGCCGATGCTTTCCTTGAACATCTTCTGTAACAGACGTTCATTTACACCAATCACATCATCTACATCCACAAAGGATAATTCCATATCAATCTGTGTGAATTCCGGCTGACGATCTGCTCTGAGATCTTCATCACGGAAACATTTTGCTATCTGGAAATAACGGTCATAGCCTGCTACCATCAATAACTGCTTGAATAACTGAGGAGACTGTGGCAATGCGTAGAAGTTGCCGGGATGAACACGGCTCGGTACAAGGTAATCTCTTGCTCCCTCAGGTGTACTCTTACACAAGATGGGTGTCTCTACTTCAATAAACCCTTCTTCAGCTAAGAACTGGCGGGTAATAATGGCAACCTTACTTCGAAGAATCAGATTCTTCTGTATGTCCGGTCTTCTTAGATCAAGATAACGGTACTGAAGTCTTAATTCCTCTCTTGTCTTGCTTTCCTCTTCAATCGGGAACGGGGGAGTATCTGCTTCAGATAAGATACGGAGTTCATTTGCTCTGATCTCAATATCACCGGTAGCAAGATTTTCATTTACAGCACCGGTACGAGCTACAACTTTACCGACAACTGCCACAACGAACTCACTTCTTAGCTTCTCAGCCTTCGCAAAATGTTCGCTTCCGCAATCGCTTTCCTCAAATATAATCTGTAATAAACCGGTACGGTCTCTAAGATCAACAAAGATAATACCGCCTTTATTTCTACTTTTTTGTACCCATCCCATGACGGTTACTGTCTCACCTATATTCTTATTCGAGACTTCTGTACATCTGTGGCTTCTGTGTAAGCCCTTCATTGCTTCTGCCATTGTTAATCTTTCTCCTTTATCGCAATCTATAATTGGTGTTTCCTACCTTGCAACCCTTTTAATGCAATTAATTTTATAGCATTTTATAGTATCTGTCCATAGATTTTTTGTTATGTCTCATCATATCGACCTGCTTATCATTGGCAGAGCTACGAAGTATTCTCCTTTAATCCATCAATACATCAATACATTTGCGGTTAGCCGTAATGGGCTTTACATAATTTGTTCCTACCCTGACATGTTCCGGGTGTATAATATATGCTTTCAAAGCTTCTTCGTCATCAAAGACACTATCAAGCAGAAGATCCGAGTCCGAGCTTGTGAGTGGCTCGATGTATAAATGAATCGAGACAACACCCGGAATCAGATGAACCAGGTTCTCCAGCTCCTCTTTCATTTTTAATGCATTACGACGATTCTCCTCCATTGTAAAGTTCTCAGCATAATTCCATGCTACAATATGTCTAACCATCTTGCTACCAACCTTTCTTATTGTGAAGATTCTATCTTCACACTATTATGAATTATTTTATCATTTGTATCCTAAGAGGGCAAGCAATTATCGCAGTATCCGAAGGCAGCAATTGCAAATTCTTTGTGTTCGTCTCCGGGGATCATCTTAATCTCGATCCGATGCTCCTCGGAACATTCCTTACTTATAATATGGCGAAGGGCAGGATTATTCCAGCCTGTCACTTTATAGGAATCCAGGATGCACTGCCGAACTCCGTCAATATAGACCTCCGCACATCCAGCATTTGTATCATTGCTTTCCCGGTAGATTAGAAATAAATGTCTTGCTGTAATCTGAAGTTCGAAGGGTTCCTTATAGCCTTCCCTCCGGTGACACCAGCCATTCGGAAACTGATAGACCGAGTTGTCCGGTACAAAGCCTCCGGCTCTTACGGATCGGGCGTTTGTCTCATCCATCAATTGCATATTATAAAAAGTTCGTCCGTATAATACTTCGTCCGGAAGCATAACCTCAGCATCCTCAGGCATCAAATCCGCCTGATGGAAATAATTCATGAGGCAATCAGCGATCATGCGATTACCTTGTCTGTGAGGATGAATATAGTCATCACCATAATCACTCCAAAGCATTCTTCCTTCCTCTGTCATTCGTAAGACAGCATCGGATATACTGAGCATCGGAAGTTGATAATGTTCTCCTGCCGCCTGCATCTGACCCTGGCAGTTATAGCCCTCTTGCGCTCTTACAAATATTAAGACCACCGCAGGCTTCTTCTCGGACTGAAGCAATCGAAGCAACAGACTCTCATAAGCTTCACGATGCAGAGCATCTTTGGAATCATTTACGGCAAATTCCACGAATACAATATCCGGACTATGGCGAAGCACATCCCGTTCGACCCGGATTAATCCCATGACAGAATCTGTGCCTGCCAATCCTGCATTCCTAAATTTCACCTTATCCGAAGTAGTATATTTCTCTCCAAACATCTCGGTAAAGACTTTTCCATAACAGCCGTCAACACCTCCGTTATAGCGTTCGGTAATTGATCCGCCGAGAAATACCATTGTGACCTGCTCCCCGTCAGATACCTTCTTCAAAAATGACTTTATTCTTGCATTGTTACCCAAATCAAGTAACGAATATTCTAAAAATCTATCATTATCCTGCAATAATATCCCCCCTAGGTATTAGAATATTAGAATATAGAGTTAAAGTGTCATAAGGTGCTTATGATTCTTTAACCAATATAGATAATTGCAAATGTTCTATATTCATTCTATCAAAGACGGGCTAAATTGCCAAATTATTATTGACATATTCATAGTATAAGTCTATGCTTATAAATAATTGTAAATATATAACTATTTCACTAATAAAATAGTATACTATACAACATAGGTTTTCTGCCATACCCTTTCGTTTCACTCTAATTCCTTAATAGAAAGGAGCTCCACTATGACCTCACAACAGATCGAATATTTACTTACTCTTGCGCAGGAACGAAGCTTTTCGAAGGCTTCTCAAAAGCTGTACGTGACGCAACCCTCCTTAAGTCAGTTTGTCAAGAATTTGGAAAATGAACTTCATACACAGTTATTTGACCGAAGTACCTCCCCAATTCGCCTTACCCCATCCGGGGAAGCTTATGTAAAGGCCGCGCGAAAGGTCAAAGCAATTGAGGAAGAGCTTACAAATCAGATCGCTGATTTATCCAATCTTCAGACAGGAAAGCTCAATATAGGCACAAGTCCCTTCCGTGCCTCCTGCCTTCTTCCGAAAAGCATTGCAGAATTCAACAAAAAGTATCCGGGGGTAGAGCTTCACATCATAGAGAATCAAATGACGGATCTGGAGGAAGCCACTCTGGAAGGAGTTTTGGATCTTTATCTTGGAACCGGCCCCTTTGATGAAGCTTTATTTCATGTCGAAGCATTGGCAGAGGAGCAGCTTTATCTTGCTGTCCCACCGGATAATCCGCTCAATCAGGAATTATCCGCTTATCAAATTACTGTTCAGGACATACGGCTCGATAGTGCCAAGTTGCATAAGACTCCTGCTCTAAATCTGTCCATCTTCAAGGAGGAACAGTTTATCTTCCAGCAGCAGGGACAAAAGCTCTATTCACAGGCGGTTACTCTATGTGAAGCTGCTGATTTCGATCCAAAGGTCATCCTATATAGTGAACGCCTCGAAACAGCCTTCTCCTGGTCTCTCGCAGGGATCGGACTTACCTTTCTACCGGATTTTCTGATCCGCTTTGGGAATTACGAGAAACATCCCGTCTACTACAAGCTTAATCACCCAATTGCGACCAGACAGCTTTGCATTGTATATAAGAAAAGTCGCTATCTTTCCAAAGCAGCGACAGAATACATCAATTTGCTCAAACAGTTAATTGGTTATGGTACCTGGGAATACAAAGGATAATATGAAAGAAAA
>JAGFXQ010000083.1 GCA_017861355.1 Bacillota bacterium | reverse complement strand
TTTTACAAATATCTTGCCAAGCGACGGCGTACGCAAGGTACACTTTTTTCCTTGGATTTTGCCAAGAAAACCCGTGGTTAATATTTAGTTCGAGCCTATATTTTAGCACTGCATACAAATAATGTCAACCTATATTCATACCCTGCTTTAAAGCGATATATTCCTCCGAAGTAAGATTGTATTCGCCTAATCGGAATTTACCATGCTCAAAATGAATGATATTAATGCAGGTGTTCTTCAGAATGATCTTGCCGGTGCCAGTCTTGCCACTGCTTATGACAGATAATACAGAATTGATGGAAGCACCATGAGATACCATAATAATATCCTCCTTTGAGAACTGCTTTGCGTATTTGTACATACTTTCGAGCATTCGATCACACAGCTTCTCCCAAGGCTCCTTATCATCCTTTTCTCCCGAGGCATAGAAGGCTTCTCTCTCAAACGGAGTCAATCCGGATACTTTCGAGAAGTCCCGTTCCGTTATCCCTTCTTCCACAATTAACTTGTTTATCCCAAGATGTTCTGCGATGATTTCCCCAGTTCTTCTGGCACGCACCAAAGGGCTTGTAATCACCGCTTCAAACCGATCATTCGATAATGCTGCTGCGCATCTTTTTGCCTGAAGCAATCCATTTTCATTCAATGCAATATCTTCTCTGCCTTGAAATCTACCTTGCCGATTCCAGTCTGTTTCACCATGTCTAATTAAATATATCTTCATCTTGTTCGCTCCGGTATCATAATATTACTCTATTCTATCCTAAGTCCGACCGATTTTCCACATTAATTTTGCCTATCTCAGTTTATCATTATCGTTGGCAGAATGAGAATTATAATAGGCTGCTTGGAAACTTGAAGTATTAGCTAAGACAAGGGTAACATGTATCCCATAATACACTGTTTGACAGACAGCTTACCGGATATGTGTGGCAATAGCGAACATTTATGTTCGATAATGACATACATATCCGGTGAGATGTCTGTCAACCTGTGTGTGAGGGATGCGTGTTACCCTTGCCTTAGCTAATTCATTGCATTGAAGCAGCCTCTTATTATTGAATTCTTATCAAACCTTGAATCTCATAATTGTCTGCTGAAGACTTGCTGCAAGAGATGCTAATCTTTCACTGGATTTTGCAATCTCATCCATGGAAGCACTTTGCTCCACCATCGCTGAGGATGCTTCCTCCGTACTTGCTGCGTTTTCTTCTGCTATTGCGGAAAGAGTTTGTAGCATATCAAGAATTTCATTCTTTGACTTTATCATCTCTCCCTCCGAAGCATTTAACTGGTTAACTGCCTCTATGGAATCATACATTGCAATCTTGATTGATTCATATTTTGATTTCGTATTGCCCACACTGCTGGACTGTTCTTTGGAGATTGCATTGATATGCTCCATGCTCTCTACTGCCTTTGCAACATTTTCCTGAAGCTCTTTCACGATGCCGTCGATATAGTTGGTCGAATTAGCGGATTGGCCAGCCAGCTTCTTAATCTCAGAAGCAACTACAGCAAAGCCCTTTCCTAATTCACCTGCTCTCGCAGCTTCGATGGAGGCATTTAATGCAAGAAGATTTGTCTGATCCGCAATGGATGCAATTACATTACTTGCTTCACTGATTTGAATCGTACTTTCGTTGGTCTTTAGGATAATGTTATAGATTTCGTTGGTAGCCTGATTATTCTCATTTGTGATCTCAGTTAATCGGGTTACTTCTTGAATTCCGTCATTTACAACAGCGGTTACCTTATCGGAAGCTTTGTTCATATTGAACATGAATTCCCGGTTCTTATCAATAAACTCACCCAATTGGATTGCCTGATGGGAACCTGTCTCAGTGTTTGCTGCCTGATCCGAAGCACCCTTTGCAATCTCTTCTACCGTTCTTGATACTTCTTCCGATGCCGTAGCAGATTGCTCCGCAGTTGCTGTCAGTTCCTGAGCAGTAGATGAAACCTGAAGTGCAGAATCCGTAACCTCTCCTATGACCTTACGAAGGTTAAGCATAATCGACTGCATCGCTCTTGCTAAGATACCATTCTCATCCTTCTTCTTCAAGAGACTTTCCGGAATATTCACCGTCAGATCAAGATTGGCAATACTGTCCGAGATCTTCGACATAGTAATGGTAGGCTTGGTGATGCTTGTAGCACCCAAATAGATTAATATTGCAAGAACGACAATGGTGATCGCAAGTATCATTGCGATACTGTTCCTTAAAGAGTTAATCGGTGCCAACTCTTCGCTTTCATCTGTGGTACTAACAAAAATCCAATTTGTACCTGCTACTTCTGCGTATCCGGCATATAAGGTAGCCTCCGGTGTATCAGGAGCAGCAAATTTGTATTTGATATAACCATTTTTATTATCAACAATGGTTTGAATCGTTTTCGCATAATCTTCCAAAGTCGGATCCGTCTCCGCCAAGGTGATCGGATTAAATTGTGTTAGGACTAAATCCTTGATTTTATGAGCAACAATCGTACCTTGGGTATTCACCATGTAGGAATATCCAAGGTCAGAATAAGACATGTCGCTTGTGATCTTGCTCAATGCTGTACCATCTCTTCGTCCGATCAATACACCGACAATTTCATCTCCGTCCTTGATCGGTGCTGCCACCATCGTAACAGGTTCACCGGTTACACGGCTGATTAAGACATCCGAGATATTCGCTTCACCGGAAAATGCCTTGATTATGTAATCTCGGTCTCCTAATTGACTTTCTGAACCATCGGTATAACGTGCGGTACCATCCGGTGACACAACACCTAATACCAGATAATCGGTGGTAGGAAGCTGATTCAGCAGAATTGCCTGCTGCTCCTCCCAATCCATAGATACGATTTCTTCCTGTGAAGCTATCGTTCTTAGCAATTCAATCGTACCGCTGACTCTCGTAGCTACCAGTTTTGCTCCTTCCTGCGCCAGCATCACCGATTCATCTTCTGAACCCTTACGAATCAAATCACTTGCCTTACTGGTAATAATGTAAGCCATTGAAATTGTCGAGATCAGAATTAATGCGAGGAAACCTCCTAACAATTTTGTCTTAATACTGTCAAATCTCTTCATCTGAAAACCTCCTGTAGGTTTTATTGGGGAATATTTCTAAAATTTATCTACTATTCATTACTATTTTACAATATATTTTGACAAATTACAATTATTTCATCAGAAATCACTACATAAGCAGTTATATTCTGACATTTTTTACCAATAAATCGGTCTTCCGGATTATGACTCAAAAAAACGCCCCGGATTCCGGGGCGTTACAGATTATATGATAAGTGAATTATGATTACGAGCTAACCGAAACCTTTTTGCCATTGGTCTCGAATATCGATCTGGCTTGTTCGATTAGTGCCTTTTCGGGTTCTTTGGTATCGGACAGGGTATAATTCAACCCCATTTCCTTCCACTTAAACTCTCCCATTTTATGAAAAGGAAGTAATTCTATCTTTTCAACATTAGGATACTGGTCCAGATGCCCGGATAGCTCTTTGACACTGTTAAGATTATCCGTGAGTCCCGGAACCAGTACATATCTGATCCAGGTATTGATCTTCTTCTCTCTAAGATAATCCAGTAGCTTTAATGTCGGATCCAAAGGTACTCCGGTGACTTCCTTATATACAATCGGATCATAATTCTTAATATCCAGCAGTACCAGATCAGTGTATTCCAACACCTCCTGTACTACGTCATTCCAGATAAAGCCGGAGGTATCTATGGCGATAGAGATTCCCTGCTTCTTCAACTTCTTGCAGATCTCAAGAATGAACTCAGCCTGCAGCAAGGGTTCCCCACCGGTAAAAGTCACTCCTCCACCGGAAAAATCCATATATGATTTATACTTTAATATTTCCTCATACAACTGCTCCGATGTATATTCATTACCCTTATGAACCTCCCAGGTGTCGGGATTATGGCAGAACCGACAACGCAGAGGACACCCTTGCAGGAAAACCACAAATCGAATCCCCGGTCCATCCACTGTACCAAAACTCTCCAAAGAATGAATTCGTCCTAATACACTCATATATCAGTTCTCCTTTCCCATTTCTAGCGTTCGTGGAAGGTACGATTGATTACATCCAGCTGTTGTTCACGGTTCAGCTTAACAAAGTTAACTGCATAACCGGATACACGAATCGTAAGCTGAGGATATTTCTCCGGATGCTCCATCGCATCCATCAGAGTCTCACGATCAAATACATTGACATTGATATGATGGCCCTTACTGTGGAAGAAACCATCCATCAGATCCTTGAGGTTCTCTTTACGTTCCTCCATACTCTTGCCTAATGCCTTCGGAACAATCGAGAAGGTATAAGAGATTCCGTCTTCTGCATGACGATAAGGAAGCTTAGCAACAGAAGCCATGGATGCGATAGCGCCTTTCTTATCTCTTCCATGCATCGGATTTGCACCGGGTGCAAATGGTTCTCCTGCCTTACGACCATCCGGTGTGCTACCGGTTTTCTTACCATACACTACATTCGAGGTGATGGTTAATACGGAAAGGGTCTGCTTTGCATTACGATAAGTTTTCACCTTACGAAGCTTGTTCATGAATTTCTCAACGATATCAATCGCAATCTGGTCAACACGGTCATCATTATTACCATAAGCGGGATATTCACCTTCGATCTCATAATCAACTGCAAGTCCTGCTTCATTACGAATTACTTTAACCTTGGCAAACTTGATTGCGGACAAAGAGTCAGCAACAACGGATAATCCAGCGATTCCACAGGCTTCGGTTCGAAGTATATTAATATCGTGTAATGCCATCTGAAGACGTTCATAATTATATTTGTCATGCATGTAATGGATAACATTCAAGGTATTGATATAAAGCTCTGATAACCAATCCAGAGTCTGATCAAACTTTGCCATTACCTCATCATAATTCAGATAATCTCCGGTAATCGGTGCAAACATCGGTCCTACCTGCTCGCCGTAGATTTCATCCTTACCGCCGTTGATAGCGTATAAAAGAGCTTTTGCAAGGTTAGCACGGGCACCGAAGAACTGCATCTGCTTACCGATACGCATTGCGGATACACAACATGCAATACCGTAATCATCGCCCCATACATCACGCATAATATCATCGCTCTCATATTGTATCGAGCTGGTATCGATGGATACTTTCGCACAATATTTCTTAAAGGCATCCGGTAAAAATACCGACCATAGTACGGTCAGATTCGGCTCGGGAGCCGGTCCCAGATTATAGAGGGTGTGGAGAATACGATAGCTGCTCTTAGTTACCAGGGTGCGGCCATCCAGTCCCATTCCACCGATGGATTCTGTAACCCAGGTGGGATCTCCGGAGAACAGGTCATTATAAGATGGAGTACGCAGGAAGCGAACCATTCGCAGCTTCATCACGAACTGATCCATCAGCTCCTGAACTTCTTCTTCGGTAATTAAACCATTCTTCAGATCTCTCTCATAATAAATATCAAGGAAGGTAGTAACCCTGCCCAAACTCATCGCAGCACCATCTTGCTCCTTGATTGCTCCTAAATATGCGAAGTAAGTCCACTGAGTAGCCTCAAAGGAATTCTTCGCTGATGTACCGATATCGTAACCATAGGAAGCCGCCATCACTTTCAGCTGCTTTAAGGAATCAATCTGCTCACTGATTTCTTCTCTCAATCGGATGTCCGGAGATTCTAGAATCGGGATTTCCAAGAGCTTCTTCTCCTGTAACTTCTCTTCAATCAGAAAATCGACACCATACAATGCAACTCTACGATAATCACCAATGATTCTTCCTCTGCCGTATGCATCCGGAAGTCCTGTAATGATACCGGTATGTCTTGCTTTCTTCATTGCATCGGTATAGGCATCGAATACACCGTCATTGTGAGTCTTTCTATTTTCAGAGTAGATCTCTTCTGTCTTCTTATCCAGGGTATAGCCATAGGATGCTAAGGCATTCTTTACTACACGAATACCACCGTTTGGCATAATACCACGTTTTAAAGGCTTATCAGTCTGAAAGCCTACGATCATTTCTTTCTCTTTATCAACATATCCGGGTCCAAAAGCAATAATGGAGGAAGGCTTCTCTGTCTCAGCCTCCAGAATTCCTTTGCGGTTCTCTTCCTTCATCAGCTCCATAACCTTATTCCAAAGTTCGGTTGTCCTGCTGGTCGGACCTACCAGGAAGCTCTCGTCTCCCTCATAAGGCGTATAATTATGTTGAATGAAACTTCTCACATTAACATCGGTCATCCAACTACCTGGTCTAAAATCATACCATTCCTGTTTTGTCATAATAATTCATCCTTTCCACCGTCGTCCACGGCACACTGTTTCCACATCTCAAGTCATTGGTAATTCATACCTTGGGTAATTTACTCCTTATTCATATCATGTAATCGAAATAAATACTGTGATTTGAATCACGAAATACACTCAAAATCAGCTCCATTTTGCAGATAATAATAAGAGCCACCTTCTAGGTTCTCATAATTTCACAAAAAATGCAAGAGGAAGTTAACCTACATCTCTAAAAATTGTGGAACTTTCCTGATTTATATGCCATTGTCATATAAAATTAGTAAAGTGTTCCTCAATAGGGATGTGTGTTACCTTCCTCTTCCATCATTACTTTTCTTTTGTTCGAACTCTAATACTCCTGAAACTATATTCTAAACACCCTCAAAATTAGGCTAAATTGCTATATCCAACCAGACTGGCATCCACAGCCTTCGCTGCTTCACGACCTTCACGGATTGCCCATACAACCAGGGACTGTCCGCGGTGCATATCTCCGGCAACAAATACCTTATCGACATTCGTCTGATATTTGCCTGCATCCGTCTTCACATTCGTTCTTGTATCAAGTTCCAAACCGAAGGCCTCCGCTACATAGGACTGAGTACCCAAGAAGCCGGCTGCGATTAATACCAGATCCACTTCCACCGTAGTCTCACTTCCGGAAACCTCAACCATTAGCATACGCTTGCTAGCCTCATCTAATTTACTTTCGAGACGTACGATTACTGCCTTACATACATTTCCTTGCTCATCTGCAAGAAATTCCTTCACGGTTGTCTGGTATAATCTTGGATCATTACCAAAGGTATCGATTGCTTCCTCCTGGCCGTAATCCGTCTTGCATACTTTTGGCCACTCCGGCCAGGGATTGTTCTCCGCTCTGGATTCCGGAAGCTTAGGTAACATCTCTAGCTGAAGTACACTGATTGCTCCTTGGCGGATCGAGGTTCCGACACAGTCATTTCCGGTGTCGCCACCACCGATGACCATTACCTTTTTGCCTTTCGCACTGATCGTAAAGGCATCGATCTCAGCAGCCTTGGTAGTACCGGCATCCAACAGATCCTTGGTTGCTGACTTGAGGTAGTCTACCGCGAAGTAGATTCCTTTCGCTTCTCTTCCCGGCACTTTAATATCTCTGGGATTGGAAGCTCCACAAGCCAGGATGATTCGGTCATACTCCTTCAGAAGTTTGCCTGCTTTCGTATTTCCACCGATATCTGCTCCGGTAACAAAGGTCACACCTTCTTCCTTCATGATATCAATTCTTCGGTCAATCGTCCATTTTTCCAGCTTCATATTCGGAATTCCGTACATCATGAGTCCTCCGACCCGATCGGAACGTTCAAATACTGTTACGAGATGACCTCTTTTATTCAACTGATCTGCAGCCGCAAGTCCGGAAGGACCGGATCCGATGACTGCAACTTTCTTACCGGTACGAATCTGCGGAGGATTTGGTTTGATGTAACCTTCCTCATAACCGTATTCTGCTATCGCGTATTCATTATCCTTAATTGTAACGGGATCTCCGTTCAAGCCGCAAGTACAGGCTGTTTCGCAAGGAGCCGGACATACTCTTCCCGTAAACTCAGGAAAATTATTTGTCTTCATCAGGCGGGATAAGGACATTTTCATATTACCCCGGTATAACAAATCATTCCACTCCGGTATCAAATTGTTTAATGGACAGCCCGAAGCCATTCCACTTATCATCATTCCGGATTGACAAAAGGGTACACCACATTCCATGCAACGTGCTCCCTGGCATTTTCGCTCCTCCATAGACAGGGGCTGATGGAATTCATTAAAATGTTGCAGTCTATCCTTCGTTGGCTCCGCATTGGTCTGAGTTCTCTCATATTCCATAAATCCTGTTGGTTTTCCCATACTTAAACACCCCTTTCCTACTTCTTGGTATTTGCGAAGAATGCTTCGATTTGTGCTTGTTCGCTGCTGAGTCCCTTTTCCTCCATCAATACGATGGTCTGAAGCATACGTCTGTAATCATGTGGGATAATCTTCTTGAATTTCGGTAGATAGGAGGCGAAGTTTTCAAGGATTTCCTTACCCTTAGCGGAATTCGTATATTTCACATGTTCTGTAATCATTTCTTTTAATTCAATAACATCATACTTTTCTGTAACCGCTTCAAAAGCTACCATGCCTTTGTTTAGTTTCTTATATAAATCACTGTCTTCATCCAGTACATAAGCAATACCGCCACTCATACCCGCAGCGAAGTTCTTCCCGGTCTTACCAAGTACGGCAACTCTACCACCTGTCATGTATTCACACCCGTGATCGCCAACACCTTCCACTACTGCTGTTGCACCGGAATTACGTACACAGAAGCGTTCGCCTGCAACACCGTTAATATAAGCTTTACCGCTGGTTGCACCATAGAGAGCAACATTTCCGATGATGATATTCTCTTCCGCCTTAAAGGTGCTCACCTTTGGAGGAAATGCTACGAGCTTACCACCGGATAAGCCTTTACCGAAGTAGTCATTGCTGTCACCTTCCAGCTCGATGGTTAATCCCTTCGGAATGAACGCTCCAAAGCTTTGCCCACCACTACCGCATGCTTCGATCACATAAGTATCTTCCTTTAAAGTGGTTCCATGCTTTCTGGTAAGCTCAGAGCCCAGGATGGTTGCAAAGGAACGATCTGTATTCCCAACCTTTAATTTCACCTTTTGATTGTGCTTCTCAGAAATCTTAAACTTTTTCAACAGGACTTTCTCATCTATGGTATTCTCAAGTTCAAAGTCATAGATCTGGGTAGGATCATAGTGCATACCTTCACCGGTTTGAATAAAAGGATTATTCAGTACGGCACTCAGATCTACGGTCTTCGCTCTATCATCCTGCTGGCAGTTGTCCTTCACCTTCAGTAAATCTGTTCGGCCAACCATCTCATCTACGGATCTCATTCCCAGCATAGCCATATATTCACGAAGCTCTTCAGCCACAAAGCGCATAAAGTTCTCAACATACTCCGGCTTACCCTTGAAATTCTTACGAAGCTCCGGGTTCTGTGTCGCTACACCAACCGGACAGGTATCCAGATTACAAACACGCATCATGACACAGCCTAAGGTTACCAAAGGAGCAGTAGCGAAGCCAAATTCCTCCGCACCAAGTAATGCCGCAACTGCAACATCACGTCCGGTCATCAGCTTGCCATCCGTCTCAATTACAACCTTCGTTCGCAGACCGTTCATAATTAAGGTCTGATGTGTTTCAGCAAGACCTAATTCCCAAGGTAGACCTGCACTATAGATGGAGGTTCTGGGTGCTGCTCCGGTTCCACCATCATAACCTGAGATTAGGATGACACCGGCTCCTGCTTTTGCAACACCGGCAGCAATGGTACCAACACCTGCTTCGGAGACAAGTTTTACGGAAATTCGTGCATCTTTATTAGCATTCTTCAAGTCATAAATTAATTGCGCCAGATCTTCGATGGAATAGATATCATGGTGCGGAGGCGGTGAAATCAATCCTACACCGGGAGTGGAATGTCTGGTCTTCGCAATCCAAGGATATACCTTCTCTGCAGGAAGTTGACCCCCTTCGCCGGGTTTTGCACCCTGTGCCATCTTAATCTGAATCTCTCGTGCACTTACCAGGTATTCACTGGTTACACCAAAACGTCCGGAAGCAACCTGCTTGATGGCAGAACAACGGTTTAAACCATCCTCGCTTGGTTTGAGGCGCTCCAGACTTTCGCCGCCTTCACCACTATTGGATTTACCTCCTAAGCGGTTCATCGCAATTGCCAATGCCTCATGTGCCTCTTTGGAGATAGAGCCGTAGCTCATGGCTCCGGTCTTAAAACGTTTTACGATGGAAGCAACACTTTCCACCTCGTCAATCGGTACTCCCTGTTCCGGATATTTGATCTCCAGAAGTCCTCTCAGATTGATCTTCTCCTGTTCTGCGGTTACTTCCTTGGAATATTCCTTGAACATATCATAACTTCCGGTACGTGTGGATTGCTGCAACAAGTGGATTGTCATCGGATTGTACAGATGCTCTTCTTTTCCGCTTCGAAGCTTATGGGAGCCTGCACTTTCCATCGTTAAATCCAGATTTAATCCCAACGGATCAAATGCCTTGGAATGAAGTTCATCTACCTGTTGTTCCATTTCTTTCAATGTAATACCACCGACACGGCTTACTGTTCCGGTGAAATACTTATCGATGACATCTTTGCTGATTCCGATTGCCTCAAATATCTTAGAACCTTGATAGGATTGTATCGTTGAGATACCCATCTTGGAAGCAATCTTAATGATTCCTTTGATTACTGCTTTATTGTAATCATCTACTGCTGCGTAATAGTCTTTATCCAGCATATTATTGTTGATCAGCTGACGAATGGTCTCCTGCGCCAGATAAGGATTAACAGCACAAGCTCCATAACCGAGAAGGCAGGCAAAATGATGAACATCTCTTGGCTCTGCACTTTCTACAATCATAGCTAAAGCAGTTCTCTTCTTGGTTCTTACCAGATGCTGCTGCAACGCAGATACTGCGAGTAGGGAGGGAATTGCCACATGGTTCTCATCTACACCACGGTCGGATAAGATCAGGATATTGGCACCTTCTTTGTACGAACGGTCTGCTTCTAAGCACAGATGGTCAATCGCCTTCTCTAAGGAGGTATTCTTATAATAGATCATCGGAAGAACATCCACCTTAAATCCGGGCTTCTTCATATATTTAATCTTGAGTAAGTCAGTTGTTGTTAGAATAGGATTATTTACCTTCAGGACTTTGCAATTCTCCGCCTTCTCTTCCAGAATATTACCATCTTCACCGATGTATACGCTGGTAGCAGTGACGATCTCTTCACGAATTGCATCGATCGGAGGGTTCGTTACCTGGGCAAAGAGTTGTTTGAAATAGCTGAATAACGGAGGGTTATTCTTCGATAATACCGGGATCGGTGAATCAACACCCATCGCTGCTACTTCCTCCATACCGGTCGATGCCATCGGCAGAATGGTTGTCTTGTAGTCCTCATAGGTATAACCAAATGCTTTCTGAAGTCTTGCTAGTTCTTCTTCGTTATATTCAATTACTTTTTTATTCGGAATGTGAAGTTCCTTCAGCATAACCAGATTAGAATCCAGCCATTCTCCGTAGGGACTGCGTTTCGCATAATTATTCTTTAAATCTTCGTCATCAATTAAGCTGCCTTTAATCGTATCCACCAGCAACATTTTGCCGGGACGCAGACGTTCCTTCTTCACAATCTTGTCCGAAGGAATATCCATAACGCCAACCTCAGAGGAAAGAATCAGATAATCATCATTGGTGATATAGTAGCGTGAAGGCCGTAATCCGTTACGGTCAAGAACTGCACCCATGATATCTCCGTCTGAGAACAGAATGGAAGCAGGTCCGTCCCAAGGCTCCATCATAGTAGCGTAATATTGATAGAATCTAAGGTGTTATCCAACATTGCAGAGTCAGAACCCTCAGTATTCACTACCGGAAGTACCTTATGAAGTTCATCCTTTAATTGTTCGGATTCCATGGTCTCTTCCCTGGCAAGCATCTTGTCTGCATTACCACGGATGGTGTTGATCTCTCCATTATGAACAATCAAGCGGTTCGGATGTGCTCTCTGCCAGCTGGGATTGGTATTGGTGGAGAATCTGGAATGTACGATTGCGATTGCGCTCTCATAATTCTCATTCTGCAGATCTTCGAAAAAGAGACGGAGCTGCTTCACCAAGAACATACCCTTATATACAATTGTTCTACCGGACAAAGAAACAACATAGGTATTGTCATTGCTCTGTTCAAAAATTCTTCTTGCTATATAAAGCTTGCGGTCAAAGTCAAGACCTTTGGCTACATTGGTCGGCTTTTTGATAAAGCATTGCATAATATGCGGCATACAGAGGGTTGCTCTCTCTCCGAGAATCGCCGGTGTTATCGGCACATCTCTCCAACCAAGGAATTTCATGCCTTCTTTCTCCACGATAATCTCGAACATCTTCTTCGCCTGATTACGGCTTAATTCGTTCTGAGGGAAGAAAAAC
>JAGFXQ010000302.1 GCA_017861355.1 Bacillota bacterium | reverse complement strand
AGCTTTTCATTGCTCTTTCTGAGACCGCTGTAATTTGGCATGTATTTATCGACTTTATCTGTCAGCTCAACCGTTACACCATCATCCACCATCTTTGTTAATCCGCCGGTGTAGAATGCTTCCGCTCCGCGAATGATATCAGGATATTCTCCGGATGCAATCATCAGCGAGAATTTTTCTGCTGCTTCTGCAGAAGAAACAATATTCCAATTCACATGAACATTCGTATTCTTCTCAATCTCTTGAACTCCCAAAAGTTCATCGGGACTCTTAAGATATTTGTTCTCCCATACGATCCAAATACTAAGCTCCTTTTTCTCTGCCAACGGCCATTTCCACTCATCCACTGTGGCAGTATCGCCTTCGTTCTTGACTTCTGAATTGTCTTTGACATCTGTAGGTACATTCTCGGCTGATTTCTTACAGCCACTTAAAGTTGATAAAGCAAATACCATACATAGTAATAAAGCTACCAATTTTCTTTTCATTTTTCTCCTCCTTTAAATAAAATATTTATTTAGCCCTTCACAGAACCCACCATTACACCGTTGACAAAATACTTCTGTACAAATGGATAAATACATAAGATCGGTAGTGTTGTAACAACAATCGAAGCGTATTTTGCCAGCGTTTTATAAAGTGCCGCACCTTCCATGGCATCCGCTGCATTCGTAACCGTCGCTGACTGTATTAATATTTCCCGCAAGAACATCTGCAGAGGGTATTTGTCCTTTGCCGTCGGAAGATAAAGTAATGCAGAAAACCATTCGTTCCATTTTCCTACCGCCACAAATAGGATAATTACTGCAAAGGTCGCCTTACACAGCGGCAAAATTACCTTCCACATGATTGTAAGTTCTCCTGCTCCATCAATCCTTGCAGATTCTTCAAGGCTGTCCGGGATACCGGCAATTGCTGTCCGCATGATTATGATATAGAACACCTGTAATGCACCCGGAATTAAAAGTGCGGAATAATGATCCAGAAATCCAAGCTTTTTTATTACCATATAAGTTGGGATCATTCCTCCGTTGAACAGCATGGTAAATGCTATCATTCCCATCAGCACTCCTCGATAGCGGAAGCGCTTTCTTGATAATATATAACCGGCATTCACTGATAAAAAACTCGTAATGATACACTGTGCTACGACATAAAACAAAGTATTTCTATAACCTGTCCATATACCTTTGTATTGCATTATCAAGGCGAAGGCTTTCGTAGATGCCTTACCTAATGGCCGAAGGATGAAACCCGGAGCCAAATCGACGAGTGCCGGTTCACTGATGGATGCCATAATAACATGCCAAAGCGGTATAACACAGATTACACACAGAAGAATCATAAATGCAGTATTGATAACCATAAATAATATTTGTGAAAAACTTCGTCGCATTTTCATATTATGTACACCCCCTTAAAACAAACTTGTTTCTGAATACTTCCGACAGATCGCATTCGTAACCAAAAGAAACGTAGTACCAACCACCGAATTAAACAGACCTACCGCTGTACTGAAGCCATAATTCATCTCTACCAAACCAACGCGGTATACATAGGTATTAATAACATCGGCTGTTTCATAGATCGCTGGTGAATATAGAAGAAGTATCTTGTCACTTCCGACTGCGAACAGGCTTCCCATTCTCATGATCAGTAATATGGTAATCGTGGGTGCCAGTCCGGGAAGGGTGATATGTAATGTCTGCCTCCAGCGATTCGCACCATCCATAACTGCCGCCTCATATAACTGCTGATCAATTGAACTAAGAGATGCCATGTAAATGATACTTCCATAGCCAAATCCCTGCCAGATACCGGACAATACATAGATCCACCAAAAGTACTTTGATTCTCCAAGCAAATTAACCGCGGATGAATTTGTCAAAGAGGCGATGATATCGGATATAACTCCACCACTTTGTGTAAAATCTTTAATGAGACCTGCGATAACAACCATGGAAATAAAATAAGGCATGTAGCTGATTGTCTGAACCGTCTTCTTAAAATACTTGTTCGTTACTTCGTTCAGAAGGAGTGCGAATATGATCGGTGCAGGAAAACCAAAAATGAGATCCAACAATCCGATGGATGCCGTATTCCTCATTATTCTTCCGAAATATGGTCCGGAAAAAAACTTTATAAAATTCTCAAATCCTACAAATGGACTTCCTAATATTCCTTTCGCGATATTATATCTCTGAAATGCCATTACCAACCCTTCCATAGGCCAATAGCAAAATATAACATACCACAAGACAATAGGAATACTCAGGAAGTATATTGTCTTATTTTTCTTGAAGTCAGTTACAATGTTATGAGGCAGAGCCCTTATCCCTCCGTTTTCGATATAACCTGCCTTAACCATTGTTTGTCTGTTCCTTTCTCTTTTTGCCAATGGTATCCTCCTCCCCAATAATTAAATCCCACTTAATCATGTTACTACGTTTTAGTTTTCCATGATTTACTAATTGATACAATCTACTTATATCAGTTGGTGCAACGTTGTACTAACTAACGATGAGCAAATTATACTTTCATTTATCAGATTTGTCAATAATACAACCTCTATAAAATATTTTTTCATCACTTCATCCAAATCTATACTTGACTTTTTGTGCATCATGCTAGTTTTTTAGTATTATCCGACAACTTCGTTTAGTATATTTTGTAATTATTTAGTATTGATAATTATTTTGCACTATGCTAAACTCTCCTTGAATTTATTAATAAGGGAGGACATAAATCATGGCTACAATACGGCAAATTTCAGAATATACCCAGCTATCTCCCAGTACGGTATCTATTGTATTGAGCGGCAAGGCAAAGTCCCGCAATATTTCTGAGAGTACCTCAAAAAAAGTACTCGAGGCGGCAAAGGAATTAGGTTATACACCGAACATTTCTGCCCGTAGTTTAAGAAATAATAATGCCAAAAAATATGTTGCTGTCTTTTGGGCAAATGATTATAGAGCACCTCTGCTCTTTGAATTCATTAACGGAATGCAGAAGTTTCTTGAAGGTTCGAAGGATGATATTGAAATTGTCCTCCGGTTATTTAAGCCTGATTGTCTAAGTAAAGCGATCGACCCGGACCAGCTTACGATGTATTCTGCTACCGTGATCTGTACCGCATCCAAAGCGGACCTGGATTATTTGGAAGCAACTGAATTTGCTACACCAATCGTTCTCTATAACCGATATTCGCAAAAATACAGCAATGTTCTATTAATAAATGAAGATGTTGGTGCTAAGGCTGCCGAAATATTCTCATCACACGGCAAAAAAAGAGCAGTTATCTTTGCTGCACAGAACAATCACTCTTATTATTATGAAAAGCGTATGTCCGGCTTTATCAACTCCTTTAATAGTAACGGCGGTATTACGACAATCATAAATTCATCGGACAACTCCTTACGATCGGCACGCAATACAATCGCCGATATGGAGAGTGCTTTTGCTAATTCAGACTGTGTATTCTGCCTGCAGGATCTTCTTGCAATCAGCTATATTAATTATCTGAGAGATAAAAAAATAGCGGTCATCCCAGAATCACAAGAGGTTATCAGCATTGGAGTTCATGATAATAACACATATGAAAGTCTGCATATACCTCTGTCCGTGATTGAAATTCCAATCGAACAGATGGGTACGGAATGTATGAGGATCGTCACCGACAAATTGAAAGGTGATTATTATCAAGTCGAGTCAAAAGTAATGGATTTTAGCTACACTCCTCGTTCCTCTTGCAGTTGATAGCAGACAAGACTTGAAAGAATGGTTACACATGCAAAAATCGAATTTCATTCTATAATTAAAGGTCCATTGGAAAGAGATGGCTTTCCCTGGACCTTTTATTTGTTTAGAAGAGCTTGAATAGCAACTATATTATACTGTAACAGCTTCACATCGTTTCAAATAATTTGTTAATTGGTACATCGTTGTATTGTTGATCAAAATATTAATTATTTCGTTGTTTATTGACTTAAATCATCGGTTAATGGTATACTACTTAGAATATATAGCAACATTAGGTACAACGTTGTAAATTGTGAATTCTTATATCAATCTTTAATAAAATCATAAGAGGAGCTTACACATGGGTAAATTTGATATCAATTGGACGAAATACGCAAACCTGTCAAGGCAAGCAGCAGCAGAAGGTGCTGTTCTATTAAAAAACGATAATAACACATTACCTATCCTTAGCGGAGAGACTGTCTCCGTATTTGGCAGAATACAATTGGATTATTATAAAAGTGGTACCGGTTCCGGAGGAATGGTCAACACAAAATATGTCACCGGAATTCTTAATGCATTAAAAGCAAATGAAAATATTGTACTAAACAAGGAACTGGCAGCCATTTATGAAACATGGGTCAAGGACCATCCATACAACCACGGAATGGGTTGGGCCGGTGAGCCCTGGTCGCAGGAAGAAATGCCGCTAACGGATGAAGTTGTGACCCAAGCCGCGGCTTTATCCGATATCGCAATCGTGATTATTGGCCGTACGGCCGGAGAAGACAAAGATAATTTTGCTAGGAAGGGAAGTTATCTTCTGACTGATCTGGAAGAAGA
>JAGFXQ010000082.1 GCA_017861355.1 Bacillota bacterium | reverse complement strand
GGATATCCTGAGTAATTATCAGGGCTTTAAGAAATGCATTCTTATTCTGGTCTTTGATGCTTATAAGGTGAAGGGTGGACCCGGAGAGGTTATGGATTATCATAATATTCATGTAGTTTATACCAAGGAGGCAGAGACTGCAGATCAATATATTGAAAAGGTTACCCATGATCTGGCGAAGGAGCACCGTGTGACGGTTGCTACCTCCGATGCTTTAGTTCGGACCAGGGAACAAATCCGTAGAGATTATCTGGAACGGCAGCCTAAGGGAAGAGCTTATCTCGGAGATGCGTTTACAGAGAACATCTTGGATCTCCTGGAAGAGGAAGAGAATTAGACAGAGTAAGATTATCCAAACAAGCACGCTTCGTGAACATTCTATTATTATGAATAAAATAAATCCACAGTATCTGATCACAGATTCTGTGGATTATTTGTTGTGCTATAAATAAGTATAATTATTATTCCTGCCTTAGGTCACTGACCCACTTGACTCGTAATATCAGGATGGTTGTGATCAATGCAGCCGCATAATTCGAGAACAGATTGCCCCAGAATACTGAGTTGTAACCAAGGAGATGCTCGGTTGCCAGAATAAAGACATATCTTAACAGCCATACACGAAGAAGACTCATGAATAAGGTGATTTTAGTCTTGCCTAATCCGATAAAGGCTCCTTGCTGCACCATACAGATACCGAAGCCGATGACGGAATAGGTATAGATATGAAGTGCATTATTCGCTATATCAAGGACGGCTTGATCGCGGGTGAACAATATCGTAAGGTGGGAAGCCAATGGAACTACTATAGTAATTAAGATCGCAGCCGTGATTGCACTAATGACGCAACCGACTATTGTAGAGGTTCGGGCTTTCTTACCCTGATTTGCTCCGACATTCATACTAACCATCGTAGTGACGGAGGAACCGAACGAGGAAGGTAGGATGAAACAGATGGAGGTAATATTATTCGCGATACCTTGTCCGGTTAGAACAATCGCTCCATACTTTGCTACTTCGTTGTTAATCAGAAAGAAGCCAAGGTTAAGCATGATACTGGATAGCATGGAAGGAAAGCCGATATTAAGCAGATTTTTTATTATCTGGGAATCCAGCCGAAAGCCCTTCAGAGTAAATTGCTCACCATTCGACTTTATGAATAATTCATAATACATCCACAGGGTGATGAGTAGATTACAGGCAAGGGAAGCCATCACTGCTCCAATCAATCCCCACCGGAACACAGCGATAAACAGCGCATTGAAGACGATCTTAAGAACCAGAAGTATTACCATTCGGATAAAGGAATCCTCCGGTTTTCCGTTGGCGTTCTTGATAGCATTATAGATGGACTCCATGAAGGAAAAGGGGAGAACGCAAGCATTTAAGGCAAGATATACAAATACATCATGCGATATCTCGGCATTTACTTGGGAAGACACTGGGAAGGCAAGCAAAACCAGGATAGGTGCCAGAATAAATCCAAGGAGAAAGGTAAAGACAATAATCTGTGTTGATATTTTTCTGCTTTTCTCAAAGTCACCGCGTCCGTTTGATTGACCGATGATCGCCATACCGGCTACACTCAAACCCTGAGCCAGTGCAGAAGCTATATTAACGATGGGAGTACAATATGTAACAGCACTCGCGGCTGTGTTTCCCACAATATTATTTAGAAAAAGACCATCAATCACGGGTATGGCGGACTGGATGAGACCCATCATAAGAGTGGGGATGGAGAGCAATAAAATGGTGGTAGATACCGGACCATTTAAGATAAGATTACGTCGTTGTTCATTGCTTTGTTTTAAAAGACTTCGCTGCATTTTCATCACCTGACAATCATTGTAGTAGTAATGCAATAGCTTATTACCGTGTAAATAGGGATTATACTCTTCTTAGATAAGAAGGTCAAGACACATATCTAAGAACAGGCTGCTGCAAAACACCGTTTTATTCCTAAAAGGAATGAAAGTGTAGTTCTGCAACAGCCTGTATAGATATAAATATTAATTGTTATTGTTCATAAGGGCGAATCGTTTGGATGGTTCCATCCACATTGTACTTTAATTCTGTATATTTCACACAACGCTTATGATTTACACCACCGGACAGGGAACTGTCATGATAGAACAGATACCATTTGTCCTTGAACTGTACAATAGAATGATGGGTAGTCCATCCGATTACCGGTTCTAAGATACGACCCTGATAAGTAAAGGGTCCTTTTGGATCTTTACTGATGGCATATACAAGATAATGAGTGCTGCCGGTGGAATAGGATAAATAGTAATATCCATTATACTTATGCATCCAGGGTCCTTCAAAATATCTTCTGGCTTCATCCCCTGCAAGCAGAGGCTTTCCCTCTTCATCTAAGATGCTAATCATCTGAGGATCATTCTTGAAGGTGAGAAGATCATCACTTAACTCACCAACGATAGGTCCTAGAGCCGGACCGTTTACATCCGGGTCCGCTTCGTTCGGAACAAATTCACCGGATTGCCATTTCTCAAGCTGACCGCCCCAGAGACCGCCATAATATAGATAGGCTCTGCCGTCTTCGTCCACAAATACAGCCGGATCGATACTGTGACTTCCGGGGATGTAATTTGGTTCTGCTGTGAAGGGACCAGCCGGATTCTTGCTGGTTGCTACACCAATGCGGAAGATACCATCCTTATCTCTTGCCGGGAAGAACAGATAATAGATACCATTCTTGTATGCTGCATCCGGAGCCCACATCTGCTTGCTTACCCAGGGGACATCCTTCTGATGCAATGCTTCGCCATGATCGATACAGGGAGAATTCACATCATCCATGGATAAGATATGATAATCCTCCATTTTATATTGGTCGCCGTTATCATTATCAGGACCATTGTGATCAAGATCATGAGAAGGATAGATATAGAGTTTATCTTCAAAGACATGCACGGAAGGGTCCGCAGTATAAATATGTGTAACTAAAGGTTCATTAGGTTTAGAAAACTGATTCATTGTTATAATCTCCATATTTTATTTATTGATTAAAACAATAGTATAACGTAGTTTTCCTGATTTTACTTCGCAATAGTTGCCATCCTATTCGCATTTATAGCCAGATTTTATTATTTCTTAATGATGTTATATAAGTTATAGGAAGCCATATTCACCATCTGATAGCCATCCGTATTTTCTTTTTGTTCAAAAGAAATCAGATAATCAATTTTATAGCTTTTCGATTCTTCTGCTTCTCCATTCACGATCAGCTTCTCAGGGAACAGAACGAGATAGATGCCGTCTCCTTCTTTCAGACTCATGGTTGCATTTTCAACATCGCAGCCATAGGTTCCGGAATGCATATTATTTGCATCCTTCGAAGCATCCTTATACCATTCATAGGTACCATCATCATGAAGCACCAGGTATCCACTATTTGTCACTTCCCAGTCACCTACAAGGAATTTATGCGCCTTAGCTTCATTCACATCATTCGTTACATCACTTGCTTTAATCTTCGACATCATCTTCACGGCTTCCTCATAACCGGTATCATAATCTTCTTCGGTAGAAGAATAGGAGATAGAGGCAGCATTATAATATTTTCCATAAAAACGTTGATATACTTTACGAATTGAGGTTCCATCCTTATAACTGTAGCCATATTCATACCAGGTATTTCCATTCACCTCTAACTTATTCGGAGCAAGGAACTCTTTGAATTCATCATAGCCTGAAAACATTGTTTTATAGAAATTAATCATTTCCATAGGATGTTGATAAGTACTTTCCTGAGACACGTAGATACTGATGGTATTGCCCTTTGAATCTTTGAATTCCAGAGGCGCATTTTCCGCTTTATTTTCTATGTGCTCCCAGACATTTGCATCAAATTCAAAGGTGAGATTGCCGATACTTACCGGTTTAAGCTCCTCTTTTTTGCCGCTGCAGCTTGCAAACAGCATAAGTGCAGATAGAATAAAAATAGCTCGAACTGTTTTTTTCATAGTGTACTTCCTTCACTTTCTAATTCCGGGTAAATTTTGGAGCCGCGAGGACTACAGTATTTTATGTTACACCCAACATGAGAAAAATACAAGGATAAGTCTTTTTCGCTTATTACTTTTTATGTCATATTTTTCGCGAAAATCATGTTAATAAATGTAAAGGAATATCGGTATCTATAATACAATATTCTATAAATTTAATGAATTGCTAATCATATTCAAGACTGAGATTTGAAGTTGTTTAAAGATGATGGTTTATGTCGAAATATAGCCTAAAATGCTTTGATTATATTGTCAAAATCTTGATTTTATTGAAATAGAATGATAGACTAGTATTTAGTTAAGTGAAAAAATTATATAAGGTATGGAGGTTTACAATGAAAAAACAAAAGGAGAATCATGGTATTAAGTTATCGGTAAAGGCTAAGGATATGTTCATCAGTGTTCGCCAATTATTTAAACATAATACTATTTCACAAAATACAGAAGATAAAGACACAGAGCTTGTATCAAAGCAGGAGAAACAGAGAATATGGCATAAGTTCCAAAGTATTAAAGTACAGCTTGCGGTTGGTCTGCTGATACCGATTCTACTGCTTGCGATCTATGGTATCGTATCTTATTCGAAGTCAGAGAAAGCAATTATCGGTAATTATGAATCCAGTGCAGCAAATACGATCGATGCCATCAGTACTTACATGAATCTTGGTTTCAACATGGTTGAAAAGTCATCTCTGGAGATCACTCTGGATACGAACTTTAAGAAGTTCTTTGAATTGAGTGCAGAAGAAGCCTTGCAAAACACCAAAACCTATGATGATATTAAGGACAGAATATCTTTGAATGCCAATTCCAATGCGTTTATATCTGAACTCCACCTGATTGGCAAGAATGGACTTGGTATGTCTACAATGGGAGATATTAACAGCGACTTATACTCCTCTGTTGCACAATCGGATATCGGCAAAAAGATGAAAGAAAATAAGGTCCAGTTCTTATGGATCGGAAATCATGCAGAGCTTGATAAGGCTATGGCCATGGGCTCAAATACATATAATTCGGACAGCTATTCTACCTCCATTGTTCGAAAAATGAGCGACAGTCGCGGTTATATCATCGTGGATGTATCGAAGCAACATATCATGGATATGTTTGCGGAATATGATATGGGAGAGGGAAGTATTCTGGGGTATATCTCCGGAGACGGAAGAGAGACCTTAACGAATACGGACGAAGCGTCTATCTTCACCGGTTTGGGTTATTATCAGAAGGCAATGACAGCAGAAGAATTAAGCGGTTATTCCTATGAGACCTTCCAAGGTCAAGACTATTTATTCATCTACAGCAGATTTGAAGATGTTGACGGAGCGGTATGTGCACTTGTACCGAAGAGCACAATACTGAATGAAGTAAAGGATATTAAAATCTTAAGTATTGCATTTGTATCCATCGCATGTATCATTGCATTGTTCATCGTATTCCTCATTACCGGCGGAATTATTCGAACGATCAATTCGTTGAACAAATCCATCGCACTGGTAGCGAAGGGAGATCTGACCGTCAAGATCAATACGAAGAAAAACGATGAATTCAAGGCTTTAACTCATGGTATCTCAGATATGACAGTCAACATGCAGACCTTAATCGGAGAAGTAAAAGAGGTGGGTGAAACCGTCAACGGATCAGCTGTGTCTCTCTCCGGTACCGCAGAAGAGTTATTGGAAGCAACCAAGGGTATCTCGAGAACGGTTGAGGAGATTGGACAAGGAATAGTTCAACAGGCAGAGGAAAGTGAACGTTGTCTCAATCAGATGTCAAATCTATCAGACCAGATTAATCAGGTATATACGAATACAAACGAAATCGAGCACATCGCGAATAATACTCAGAATGTCGCTAGTGAGGGTATGCAAATCATTGGAGAGTTGAGTGATAAATCAAAAGCAACCTCCGAGATTACACAGGATGTTATTAAACAGGTACAGGAATTTGAGGTTCAATCTAAGAAGATCCAGAGCTTTGTAAATATTATAAATGAGATTGCCTCCCAGACAAACCTTCTTTCCTTAAATGCTTCCATAGAAGCAGCAAGAGCTGGTGAAGCAGGACGCGGCTTTGCAGTGGTAGCAGAGGAGATCAGAAAATTAGCGGATCAAAGCTTAAATGCTGCAAAACAAATTCAGAATACGGTAAAAGATATTGATGTTCAGAACAAAGAGACGGTTAACACAGCGGAGAAAGCAGAAAGCATCGTAGCTTCCCAAACCGAATCATTAACCAAGACGGTCAGAGTATTCGATAACATTACGAGTCATGTTGATGATCTGGCGAATAATCTGAATAATATTTTGAACCGATTAAAGAATATTGAGTCTGCCAAAGATGATACGTTGAATGCAATTCAGAATATCTCAGCAGTCACCCAAGAGACAGCAGCAGCATCCGAGGAAGTAAATGCTACCGTTCTCAATCAGATTGACTCGGTAGAACGATTGCGAGAATCAGCAAATGTGCTGCAGGATGATGCAAAGATACTTCAGCAGGCAATTAAGATATTCAAGATAAGTTAATCATTATGTTTAAGATAGTTTGACCTTGAAGCTTCACTATAAACATGGAATAGAAATAGCGTGTGAATTATTCATCCATATAGAGACTATGTCTCATTGGAACAATAATCACACGCTATTTTCATTCATAACATTGTATACCTAAGGCTCTATTCCTCTTCCTTCGTATCATCCTTTGGAACGATGATGTTTAGTAAGAAAGATACAAGGAAAGAAAGAACGATAGGGGATTTGCCAATAATATTCTGTACATCCGTCGGGAAGAACTGGAGTGAGGTGGATACAGTGCTGACTCCGACACCAAGCGCTAGTGCGATACCAACGATCATTTTGTTACGATAATTCAGAGGCTGTTGTGATATTAACTGGATACCGGACATTGTAATTGCTGCGAATACAGTGATGGTAGCACCACCTAAAACCGGATAAGGAATGGTGGTCATAACGGCACCGAATTTTGGAATTAGACCTGCAGCCAACATAATCATGCCTACGATTAGAAATACTCTTTTTGCAACGACCTTTGTTGTAACAATCAATCCGACGTTCTGACTGTAAGGGTCAGTAGGGAGTCCACCGATACAAGCTCCGAGCATACCACAGATGCCTTGTCCTTTGATTGCTCCTCCGATCTCATTGTTCGTTGCTTCTCGATTAAAACCTCCGATTGCAGTTGAGGATACGTCACCGATCGTCTGAACTGCTTGAACGATGTACATAATAATCATGGCCAGGATTGCGGAAGGATGGAATTCCAAACCCCAATGGAGAATACTGGGCAATGCAATCCAGCTAGCCTTCGATACATTATCAAAATTAACCATTCCCCCCCAAGCAATGGAGAGAAGATAACCAACACCGATACCGATTAACATACCGGATACTTTAACATAGCCTTTTCCGAAGAAATTACATGCTAGAGTAATAGACAGTACGAGTAATGCGATTACCCAATATTTCGGATTTCCGAAGTTTTCATTGGAAGGACTGCCACCTGCCATATAATTCACTGCTGTTCCATACAGAGACAATCCAATACTTAATACAACTGTACCGCTGACAATCGGAGGAAATAGGTGACGGATTTTTCCGATCCCCATGCCAATGAAGATGGATACAAAAGCACCTACCAACTGAGCTCCGAAGATTGCACGGATGCCATAATTTAAACCAATGGCTGTTAATATCGGCATATATGCAAATGCTACACCCATAACATTCGGTAATCCCATACCAAAACCAAAGATTGGAAATAATTGAAGTAATGTCGTTAATCCACCGATAATCATTGCGGCTTGCATCAAGAGAATTTTCTCTTCCTCTGGTAAACCAAGTAATTGAGCTACCAGAATGGGCGGTGTAATATTTCCGACAAGCATTGCAAGTACATGCTGTAGTGCCTGAGGGACAGATGCACCCCAGCTAGGCTTTCCATTTAATTCAAATAAAGATGTATCTGCTCGTTCAGCTCTTTTCTTGCTCATAGTTTAATCTCCTTTATGATCTTCATAATCAATGTGACCGCTACACTACCGGAATAACACTTCAAAGAAACTTAATAATTAAAAAAATAAAATGAGTTTGTTTGATTAATCAATCTAATTATTGATAAAAAAAATAAGGCCAATAATTTAACAAATCTCCCTGTTTCAAATATTTACCGCCTTTTTATGTAGAAAATCACCACTCTTCCTATATGTATAATATATAGATTATACAATATTAACATATAAAATGGAATAGCATATTTTACTTTTATGGCATATTTTATATATTTTTTTTGTATACGCAAAAAATTAGATAAAGTTAATAAGAATTATTCTAAGGGCAGAAACCTCAATTATTAGGAGGATGCAACTAGTGGCGTTGGTGCACATTTACAATTTTACTTATTGTGATATACTAACAATAATAATATAACCACAGCAGGATAATAGGAAAGGAGCTGAATATATGCTGAATATAGGTTGTCATCTGTCCTCTTCTAAGGGTTTTCTTGCGATGGGACAAGAAGCGATGAGATTAAATGCGAATACATTTCAATTCTTTACCCGTAATCCACGTGGCAGTAAAGCGAAGGAGATTAATCCGGAAGATGCCCGCATGCTTGGCGAGCTGCTGACTGGGAATAATTTTGCTCCATTGCTGGCGCATGCTCCCTATACACTCAATCCATGTTCCGCGGAGGAGAGAACCCGCGAATTTGCACTGCTTACTATGGTGGATGACTTGAAACGTATGGAGTACCTGCCAAATAATATGTATAATTTTCACCCCGGAAGTCATGTGGGACAGGGTATCGAGGTGGGAATCGGATTAATACAGGATACATTGAATCAAATCTTAACCCCAGAGCAAAGTACGATAGTTCTCTTAGAAACAATGTCGGGTAAAGGTTCCGAGGTAGGAAGTACCTTTGAGGAACTGAAGCAGATTATCGATGGTATTGAACTTAATAATCAAGTGGGAGTTTGTCTTGATACCTGTCATGTTCATGATGCAGGTTATGATATTGTGAACAATCTGAACGGTGTATTGGAGCAGTTTGACAATATCATTGGGCTAGAGCGACTGCGTGCAATTCACCTCAATGACAGTATGAATCCCTTGGGAAGCCGTAAAGACCGGCATGAGAAGATCGGTAAGGGGTATATCGGGTTTGAGGCTATGGCCGGAATTATTAATCATCCTGCTCTTAGGAAGTTGCCCTTTTATCTTGAAACACCGAATGAACCGGAAGGTTATGCAGAAGAAATCAGTTTGTTACGGAGCTTATATAATGAATAGAGGAGTACTGTCAGAATAGATTAAGTAATAAATACCAAGAAATGGGTATTGCAGCTGATAAAACGGTGGGGTATAGTGTGAATTATAGAAAACATAATTCATACCACATAGATTGCACCTACGAAAACAAAGTGTGTATTGTATATAAACACATAATACACACTTGGCGCAATCTAAATCTAGGGTATTCATACAATAAGGAGGTAAGCTTATAATGAAATTAAAAGACAAACAAGATAAATTGCAATACATAACTATTCCGAAGGTTGTTCGCAGGATACTTATGATCCTGGTATGCCTTTGGATCAGTATATCCGGTATCGCTGGTGCCCGATTTGCAGAAGCTTCCGAAGCTACTCAGGGACCTCAGCTGCATGCTTTCTACCCATCGAATGGGGTCTTTTCCGAACAGCTGCAGGGATACATTGATGATGTGGATTCTTTAAGCTTCGCCTGGAGTAGGATAGATGCGGAGGAGCCGGGTGTAATCAATACCGAGAAAGGAAAGAATGGTAATTATGGCTTCTACTATCCGGTGAACTTCTTACAACCGATCGAATATGCGAAGCAACAAGGTAAGTCGATACAGATGAATATCTATATGGATGGTAGTGACAGCAGTTTATTACTTCCCTATGCAGAAAAACGTACTATGATGATACAAGCAATTACTGATTTCCTCCAGAAGGACATCAGTGAGGGAAATGGAATCTATTATGATGGTATAGTGATTGACTTTGAAGGTCTTAGAAATACCGCGGATGATCATTCTTCTTTGCTCTATGATGGGAAATGGATGAGCGAGTATTATTCCCTCTTTCTGTCAGAGTTAAAAGCACAGTTGACGTTAATCGGAAAGACATTGTATGTGGCAGTGAATCCCGGAAACTATTATGATGGCTATGATTATTCATCGATTCTTGATATCGCAGACCGTGTGATCCTTATGGCACATGACTATGAGCCTACGGAAAGACTACAGAAGAATCAGGTACAGCAATATACTGGATATAATGCATTGCAGCCGATCAGTAGTATGGCACCGGCAGGGGCTATCAGACAGGCATTAAGTGAAATGAAGGCAGCAGCCTCGGATGCTTCAGAACTATCGAAGGTTTGGCTCCAAATCACCTTTGACAGCGCTCAATGGCGTTTTGATGTAAATGGTGAGTACGGATGGGAGACAATAGATAGTGCTAGTCTAAGCAGAGAAGGCAGACTGACACCTCTCTATAAATCGATCAAGACACGCGTCGATAATGCAGATGGGAAGGGTAGTCGGATCGCATACGGCTATAATAATGAATTGCAGACACCTTATATACAATACTATAATAGCGAGGATCGATCCTGGAATATTATTCTGTATGAGGACAGCAATAGCATCTCTACGAAGATCGATCTTGCCAAATCCTTTGGGTTAGGTGGTATCTCTATATGGAGTCTTGCAAATGTACCTGATTATACGGATGCAAAGGGGATGGAATATCATCTGAACGGATGGACAACAATTCTTGATCGTATGTCATCCTATGCTACACCGGCTGGTACTGACCAAGCGATTTCTTTTACAGATGCTTCGATTGAGAAGGCAGTAAGGGAAAAGCTGTATCAACCACAAGGTAAAATAACGGTTGCAGAGGTGAAGAATATCTACCGGATGAAATTACCAAAGGGTGTTACCAGCCTAGGTGATCTGAAATATCTAACAAACCTGGAGTACCTGAATGCACAGCAATTAGGCATACGTGATATTTCAAGTCTCTCGGGTCTGACCAAGCTGAGAGCACTCTACCTTCAACGTAATAATATCACGGATCTTAGCGCTTTGAAGAAACTGACGAAACTAGAGGTTCTTTCACTGAATGGAAACCGGATCACCTCAGTCACTTCACTGGCATCATTGACAAAGCTGCGAGAGCTATATCTTAGAGAGAACAGTATCACCGATATCTCACCTCTTAGTAAGCTGACGAAGATGGAGATCCTTGAGATTGGAACTAATCGTATTGTTAAGATCGATGCGGTCAAAAACATGAAGCTGATGCGTCAGCTGGCTCTGGATAATAATAAAATTACCGATATCGGACTGCTGAAGAATTTAACCGGGCTGAAGCAATTATATCTTCAGCGCAATTCCATTCGTGATATCACGGCATTGGCATCACTAAAGAACGCCACTCTATTATCGCTGAATGGTAATAAAATCACGAATTTAAAGCCAATCAGTAAGCTTACCAATCTGGAGAAGTTATACTTAAAGGACAATACAGTGACGAGTGTAGCTTCACTAAAGGGACTTACGAAGCTGACAGAACTGTATCTAAGTGGCAATCATATTACTGATTACAGTGCAATTAAGAAACTATTATTAAATCCTGATTTTAGTTGTGATTTCAGGTAAACTATTTGTGAGATATCTTATGGCTCTCCGCTTGAGGAAGATTTTACCATGGAACGTGAGAAAGATCATTCCATGGGAATATTGCATCTAATCTTCCCATTACATGGAGTAAAAATATTAGGAGGAAAATCGCATGATTATTACTTATATTGGACATAGTGGCTTCCTGATCGAATGGGACAATTGTTATTGGCTGTTTGACTATTTTAAGGGAGAGATACCGGCCCTTGATCCTAAGACATGGGGACCATTTTAACCCTGAGATTTTCAAACTATATGACCAATATCCCAAGGTGGAATACGTACTATCTTCCGATATCAGAATTGTTAAGGCTAATACAAATAAACCGGGAATCACAGAAGAGCTTGCAGAGCATATACTTTCAGTTAAGCCTCATAAGGAATATCAGCTTCAGGATAGTGATAATAACGTTATCCAGCTTCATACCTTAAAATCTACTGATTGCGGAGTGGCATTTCTCCTCGAATATCAAGGAAGGACTATCTATCATGCCGGTGATTTAAATCATTGGATCTGGAGAGAAGAGACAAAGCAAAGCAATAATGATATGACAGCAAAATTCAATCAGGAGATGCTGCTTTTACAGGACAAATCCATCGATATAGCCTTCGCACCCTTGGATCCGAGGCAGGAGGATTGGTATTACTTGGGTCTTGAGAAGCTTCTGAACACTGCCAAGGTTACCTATGCTTTTCCGATGCATTTCTGGGATAAGCCGGAGATTGTTCAAAACTTTAAGCAGGAACGAAGTGCTTTTCTAAACGGGGCAGAGATCATTGCGGTATCTGATAGTGGACAATCTTGGACCATTGATCTTTAATGAATATGTTTTATCGCAATATTGAATTAGTGCTTGCATTATGATCCTAGTACAAGTAAAATTAAGGATAATAAGGAAGAAGATGTCACTGTAGTAATAGTTCATCAGAAATAGCATATACTAAAGGGAATATCGTTATATTCAAAAAATATAACATATAAGAGGAGAATACATATGAATGAAAACAAACATAGAACCATAGGAAATATTATAGTTGCACTTATTCTGGCGACAGGCTTCATCGTTGCTGCGTTCATAGGAATCAATGGTTTGGTAGAAATTAAGAGTGCAAGAACCAGTATCGTTGTGACTGGATCTGCAAAGCAACAGATTACATCTGATCTGATTGTTTGGACCGGATATTTCCATGCACAATCTCCAGTTCTGAAGGATGCTTACACAGAGCTGGAAGCAAGCCGCAATAAGGTGAAGAAGTATCTGATCGAGAAGGGGATTGCAGAAAAGGATCTTGTATTTGCAGCAATCTCAACCAATATCTTCTATGTATATAATGAATACGGTACTTATACCAATCAGGTTGATTATTATGATTTGAGCCAAACGGTAACGATACGATCCGGTGAGATTGATAAGGTGACCGAGATATCTAGAAATGCAACAGAGCTTCTCAATGACGGGGTTCAGTTCCAGTCATACGAGCCTCAGTATTTGTATACAAAGCTGGCAGATCTGAAGGTTGAGATGCTTGCCGCAGCAACGAAGGACGCGAGAAATCGTGCGGATATGATCGCTAAGAATGCAGGCAGTGAGCTTGGTGGCCTGACTTATGCAGATATGGGCGTTATGCAGATCACTCCACTCTATTCGAATGAAATCTCTGATTATGGAATTAGTGATACTACTTCACTGGAGAAGGAGATTACAGCGGTCGTACATTGTACCTTTAAAATTAAATAAGAATATTAATATAACCAGGAAGAGCTCTGAACCCGGACGAAAGGTTTAGAGCTCTTGTTATAGGACCAAATGTATTTAATTCGTGTTTTATATAACTTAGTACATTGAAATTATATGATTTTTGATGTAAATACTTAGTATGGTATCTTAATTGATTATAACTCAAAGGGAGTGAATTGCATTTGAAGATATATGATAAGAAATCAAAAGATGAATTAAAAATGAAATTATCTGCACTTCAATTTGAAGTGACTCAGAATAATGCCACCGAGCCACCCTTCCGCAACGAATATCATGATGAGTCCAGAGAAGGGATATATGTTGATATTACTACAGGTGAACCACTATTCTTATCTTCGGAGAAGTTCGAATCCGGTTGTGGCTGGCCTAGTTTTGCAAAACCAATTGATACATCTGTAATCCGGCAGATTACGGATACAAGTCATGGTATGGTAAGAACTGAAGTAAGAAGTAAGCTTGGAGATGCACATCTGGGACATGTATTCCCGGATGGACCGACTGATATGGGAGGCTTGCGATACTGCATCAATAGCGCATCACTTCGATTCATCCCCAAGGAAAGAATGGAGCAGGAGGGTTACGTAGATTATCTTGCTATTTTAGAAAAGAAATCTTAATTCAATTTCCCGGGGATATTAGTACAGACAGATAAAATAAAGTATATAGGAGCTTGGGATGAATTTTATTATGCAAATGTTAGATTTAAGCTGGTTTCAATGGACCGCAGTAATTATCACAGCGTTTTTAGTGGGTTTCTCAAAGACCGGCATCGGTGGGATGGTAATGATAGCAATTCCTTTGCTTGCCTCAGCCTTTGGCGGGAAGGATTCTACCGGAGTACTCTTACCGATGCTCCTTGTTGGCGACCTCTTTGCAATCTGGTATTATCGCCGCAGTGTTCAATGGAAGAATGTATTTTCCCCATTACCCTGGGCGTTAGCCGGACTTGCTCTGGGAGTTGTAATCGGTAATTATATCAGTGACAAGACTTTTGTTCTGCTGATCGGAATTATTGTCTTACTCTGCACCGGAATATTGGTCTATACTGAAGTAAAAGGTAAGAACTTTAAGGTGCCAAATGATGCTTGGTTTTATATTCTGGTCGGGATACTCAGCGGATTTGCATCTATGATTGGAAATGCAGCCGGACCAATATTTAGTATCTATCTTCTGGCATTAGGATTTCAGAAGAATAATTATATGGGAACGAATGCCTGGTTTTTCTTTCTGATTAATCTCAGTAAGCTACCCTTGCAGATCTTTGTATGGCATAATATTGGTCTAAAAACCCTTACCACGACCTTGGTCATGCTGCCGGTGATTACGATTGGTGCAGTACTAGGATTCTTTGTCTTAAAGAAGATTAATGATAAATATTTCCGTTATATTGTCATTGGGATGACAGCGATATCAGCATTACGACTATTACTATAGTGAACTTCTGTTCACAATGTGAACGGAAGTTACCAGAATTGAATTGGATGGGCAGAACATCATTTGATAAATTGATGCGTTCTGCCCATTTTGTAAGCCAGCTTAATCATTTCTATCTCCTCAGG
>JAGFXQ010000081.1 GCA_017861355.1 Bacillota bacterium | reverse complement strand
CCAGACCTTCCATGATTACCGTTAAGACGAAAATCGGCTTCGGTAGCCCGAGAGAAGGTATGGCAAGTGCACATGGTGAACCCCTTGGAGCAGATAATATTAAGGCTTTGAAGGAAAAATTAGAATGGCCGAGCCAGGAACCTTTCTTTGTTCCTGAGGAAGTATATGATAATTATAAGAACCTTGCAAAGGAAAGTGCAAAAGCAGAAGAAGCATGGAATAAATTATTCGATAGCTACTGCAAGGCTTATCCTGAGATGAAGACATTATGGGATCAACAGCATGATGTGAATAGCGCTAAGGATTTAATTAATAATGAAGATTTCTGGGCATATGCAGATAAGCCGGAAGCTACCAGAAACCTATCCGGTATGATCATTAACCGTTTGAAGAATTATCTTCCGAACTTAATCGGTGGTGCTGCAGACCTTGCACCTTCCACTAAGACTTATATGAATGACATGGGAGACTTCTCTAAGGAGAACTACGCTGGACGTAATCTTCACTTCGGTGTTCGTGAATTAGCGATGGCTGCAATGGGTAACGGACTTGCACTTCATGGCGGTTTAAGAGCATATGTATCTACCTTCTTTGTATTCAGTGATTATGTTAAGCCAATGGCAAGACTTTCAGCATTAATGGGTCTTCCGTTGACCTTCGTTCTCACACATGACAGCATCGGTGTTGGCGAGGATGGACCTACCCATGAGCCGATTGAACAATTAGCTATGCTTCGTGCAATGCCGAACTTTACTGTATTCCGTCCGGCAGACGCAACCGAGTGTATCGCTGCTTGGTATTATGCAGTAACCTCTACAAGCACTCCGACTGCATTGGTATTAACACGTCAGAATCTCCCTCAATATGCTGGTTCTTCCAAGGAAGCATTAAAGGGTGGTTATGTTATCTCCGAGGCTAAGAAAGCTGTTCCGGATGCAATCATTATGGCAAGTGGTTCCGAAGTTGAGCTTGGTGTAAATGCACAGGCAGAGCTCAGCAAAGAAGGCATTGATGTCAGAGTAGTTAGTATTCCTTCCATGGATCTCTTCGAAGCTCAATCTGCGGAATATAAGGAAAGCATTCTTCCGAAGTCAGTTAGAGCAAGAGTTGCAGTTGAAGCAGGTACAGACTTTGGATGGGGTAAGTATGTTGGTCTTGACGGAACTACTGTAACGATGAAGGGCTTTGGCGCTTCCGCTCCGGCAGGCACTCTCTTTAAGAAGTTTGGCTTTACTACAGAGAACGTGGTTAAGGCGGTAAAGAGCGTACTGTAAATCATGATAGTGAAAAATGAATTAAGATAATAAAATGAGGCTTTCATAGAATTTATATTCTGTGAAAGCCTCTTAATATATGATGAAAAACGATGCGATGGTGTATATATATACTATTCGGTTAGATTCAGCCTATAAAGCTTTCCTTCGATTGACTGCTTGCCACCGCAATCATAAGGACAGTCTCCTACATAGGAAAATCCCAGCTTCTTTAGGACGTTCTCAGAAGCTGTATTTATTTTGGCATGACTTCCTCTTAGCTCAGTGATCTTCAATTCCTCTCTCGCGAAACGAATAGCTTCCTTCATCGCTTCGGTGATATAACCTTTTCCCCAATATTTGCGGTTGAGATTATAGGATACTTCATAATAGAGAGTATCCAAATCATAATAGATAAGGCAAGTCCCAAGAAGTTCCCCTGTATTCTTATCCGTAATTGCCCAGCGATACCAATCCTCTTTATCGATTTGTCTAATCTCTTTTTGTAGCCATGACTTGGTTCGCTCAATATCATTATGACTGGACCAGCACATATACCTTGCTACTTCCGGGTCATTCTCCCATCCATAGAACACATCAGAAGCATCCTCCGGGTGAAATATTCTCAAAATCAGTCTCTCTGTTTCAAGCTGCGGTGTCTTCATAAAGCTCATTATCCCCCATTATTACGGTTAAGTATACTATGTAATTTTACTTACTGGTTTTATTGTTGGTTCCAATCTCATCGAGTTTTCTCGAACCAAATAATTATGATTTATAACGAGATTAGGTGGTTCTATGAATATTATATTGTTTATTCAAAATAATATCTACCATTATTTTACTTATTAATATATAATTTTTGAAGAAATACTTGGCACCTGCTTTTGCACTTACTTGTAATTCTCCCATTCTAATATAATTTTAATATAGATGTATTGAAAAAATTGGCAGTAACCGATACAATGGTAGAAGATGCTGATGTGAAAGCAAGTAGGTTGAGATAGCGTGAGGAGGGTCATACGGTGGCTAAGATATTAATTGTGGAAGATGAGATTAAGATTGGAAGATTTCTGGAACTTGAGTTAAAGCATGAAGGCTATGAAGTACTACTTGCTGCAGATGGAAGAACTGGACTTGAGAAGGCACTTAAAGAGAATGTGGATATGGTAATTCTTGATATTATGCTCCCAGGACTAAATGGTATTGAAGTGTGCCGTAGAATACGTCTAGAATCACAGGTTCCGATTATTATGCTGACGGCGAAGGATGATGTTACCGATAAGGTAGCAGGTCTGGATACCGGCGCAGATGATTATATGACGAAGCCTTTTGCTATTGAAGAGCTTTTGGCTAGAATCCGTGTAGCCCTAAACCGTAAGAGACATACCACGGAGCCGAAGGGTGATCTGCTGCAGATTGGCGGAGTTACACTAAATCTTATGAGCCATAGTGCTTTTTATGGCGAGGAAGAACTGATATTAACCAAGAAGGAATACGAGCTTCTGGAGTATATGATGCGTAATAAGAACATTGCATTGACCAGAGAACAACTGCTGAACAATGTCTGGGATTATGAATATTTTGGCGATACAAACGTTGTGGATGTATATATCCGTTATCTTAGACAGAAAATAGATGAAAAATATGGAGTGCATCTAATCTCAACCGTTCGCGGTGTTGGCTATATCATCAAGGATTGATCTTAAATGATCCGGTTTTAGAGGGAGGAAGGCAAAGTCTATGCTTTAGCCTATACTTAGATGAGTAAAATATTATTGGAAGCGATACGAACGTTCCTACGAAGAACGGTCCTCCCTTTTCGTAGAAAACGAGAGGAATGGTTAAGTAACTTCCGTTTATCCATGGCATTTCGTATCTCCTTGGCATATTTAAAGCTATTATTAACCCATGGCGTACTGCTCTTTGTCGGATTCTTCTTAATATTTATGTATGACAAGAAGGATAGTTACGAAGATATGTCAGAGGCTGTGATTCATAATATGGAAGCAAACCAAGAGGAACAGCTATCGAATCCTTATCTGACGCAAGGATTTTCAATGCAAATTCATGAGAAGACGACAAGAAAAGAGCTCTATAACGATCTTGTATATACACCCGGGGATGATAAGAAATTCTTCTTGGGAGTTCATATGGATTTCCGTGATACCAATGATACGGTAGTGATCAATGATGACCGTAGCTTCGTGGTGAGAGGGACAGAATATGTAGGAAGGTTCCAATATAATCTAACGGACAGCTATCAGCAGTTCGTGTCGATTGCTTGGAAACTGGTTCTTTTTTACCTAGTGGTGGTTGCACTTATCATTCGTAAAGGAAAACGTAGCGATGTAAGACTTTTGGAACCGATTCGTATCATGTCTGCAACGGCGAATCGTCTTACTGTAAATAATCTTCATAGCGAAAGACTGAACATCGAAGGTACGAAGAATGAGCTAAAAGATCTTGCGAATGTCATTAATGCCATGTTGGATCGTATTGAAACTTCCTATGAGAGTCAGAAGCAATTTGTATCCGATGCATCACATGAGCTTAGGACACCGATTGCTGTAATCCAGGGCTATATCAATATGCTGAATCGCTGGGGTAGCTCCAATGAGGAGGTACTTCAGGAATCAATTGAAGCTATACAAAATGAAGCCAGATCAATGCAGGATTTGGTGGAAAAGCTCCTCTTCTTATCCAGGCATGATAAGAAAACCTTGAAGCTTACCAAGAAGCGGTTTAATATGCGCCCGTTGGTGGAGGATATGGTAAGGGAAACCAAGCTGGTGGCCGGTAATCGTATCATTCATAATCCAGTGATGGAAGATGTTATTATCTATGGAGACAAGCAGGCACTGAAGCAGGCGATCCGGATCTTTATTGATAATGCAGTAAAATATACAAAGGATGGGGATGAGATTACGATCCTTTGCCAGAAGATCAATGAGGATTGTGTTATCACGATCTCAGATACGGGGATAGGTATGACGAAAAAGGATATCGATCATATCTTCAATCGCTTTTATCGCTCTGACCATGTAAGAAATCAGAATATCAGCGGTCATGGACTGGGCTTATCCTTAGCAAAACTAATTATTCTGGCGCATACCGGTAAGATCAAAGTACGTTCCCAGTTTAAGAAGGGTTCGAGCTTTATTATCACACTTCCGAAGAGACGATTCTAGTATTATCTATAAATTATAGAGATTTGAATGTATAGAAATTATGATTCATAAACGACAAGGCGATTCCAATCTTTTGATGGGATCGCTTTTTTGCGATGCGCCCAGTGTGGGCGCAATCTACTTAAGCTGTGTTTTTGCAACTTACCTCTGATTATTTGCATCTTACTATCGGGGCTATTGCGTGAATTTATCTTTGGGATTACACTCATTTCAACAGAAGGCATCAGGTATAAAGTTAGTTGGGCTGGTTAGCGAAAACCTGAATTTAAGATGAAAAAGATAGAAAGGCTGGGAGTAGTATGGAAGATATTATACAGGTAAAAAATCTAAGAAAGCAGTTCAAAGAGGTGAAGGCAGTGGATGACATCAGCTTCCGTGTAGAGAGAGGTCAGCTTTATGGGTTCCTAGGCGTGAACGGTGCGGGTAAGTCAACTACCATCAATATATTATGTACTTTACTCGGAGCTACCGAAGGAGAAGCATATGTGTGTGGGTATAAGTTAGGTAAGGAGGATCAAAAGATCCGAAGTAAAATAGGAGTGGTATTCCAGGACAATACCTTGGATAATCGGCTTACGATTAAGGAGAATCTGATCACTCGAGCGTCTCTCTATGATAGCAGCACAAGCTCCATCCATAAGAATCTGGAGTACGTCAGTGATATCTTAGATATCAAAGATGTATTGAACCGACAGTTCCGTAAGCTCTCAGGTGGACAGAAACGTCGCTGTGAGATAGCAAAAGCATTAATGAACCGTCCGGAGCTCCTATTCCTAGATGAGCCAACCACAGGACTTGACCCACAGACCAGGCAGAATGTGTGGGAGAGTATTGAAAAGCTCCGTAAGGAAGACGGTATGACTGTATTTCTCACTACGCATTATATGGAAGAGGCCGCAAAGGCGCAATATATCTCAATTATGGAAGCTGGAAAGCTTGTTGCAGATGGGACGCCTTCCCAGCTCAAAGAAAAACATGCACAGGACATCCTAAAGCTGGTTCCGGAGAAACCGGAGGAATTGATGAGACAGCTCCGGGAGGAACAACTAACCTTCGAGCATAGAAGTAATCATATCCGTGTTACGATATCCGATTCAATGTCCGGTTTAGTACTGCTCAATAAGGTGAAGGACAGCCTGCGATCCTTTGAATTGATCCAGGGAACGATGGATGATGTATTTATAAATATTACAGGAAAGAGCTTATAGGAGGTAAGTAAAATGTTATTATTCCGATTAATCAAACGAAATATCCTGGTATATACCAGAGACCGTTCTAATATCTTCTTCTCGCTACTGTCCATGTTGATTATAATAGGGTTAATGGTAGTGTTTCTTGGAAAAATGAATGCGGACAGTGTTGTTAATCTCTTAAATCAATATGGTGGGGAACGGGATGCCGCACTCGATCTGTCCAATGCGGAGCAACTGGTCATGTTATGGACACTGGCGGGAATCGTGGTAGTCAATTCGATTACCATCACATTATCCATGGTTGGAATTATGGTGGAGGACGAAGCACAGAAGAGACTGTCCAGCTTCTATGTGGCTCCGGTGAGCCGATGGATATTTGTACTCAGCTATATCATCGCGGCGATTATCATGGGTATTCTCCTATGCAGTCTTACAGTAGTTATTGGTATGACTTATATTGTTCTGACCGGAGGAAGTATGTTATCACTTTCGGTTATTGGTAAGGTATTCCTCTATATTCTGCTCAATGTATTTACATCTGCAAGTATGGTCTTTCTGATCGCCAACTTTATCCACAGTCAGAGTGCTTTTGGTGGATTGAGTACAATAATCGGAACCTTGGTGGGATTTCTGGCTGCCATCTATCTTCCGATGGGAATGCTCCCTGAGAAGGTTCAGGACGTATTGAAATGCTTTCCTCTTCTTCATGGCAGCTCCTTCTTAAGAGATTTACTCACGAAGGATATCATAGCAACGACATTTACGAATTGTCCGGAAGAGCTGATCAGCGGATATAGAGAGTATATGGGAATCACGCTTCTGAGTGACGGAGAGATTATCTCTACCACAATTCGAGTGGCTTTTATGGTAATCAGTGGTATAATCTTCATAGGGATAGCTGCAATATTACAGAGAAAAAGAAATGTAATGAGTCGATAGGAGGTCCTATGAAGATTATCATTGAAGAAGGGAATCCCGGGGAGGAAGACCAGATCATCATCCGTTGCAAGGAATTGGACGATAATATCTTGAGGCTGATTGCTGAGTTGAAGCAGGGGCAGAAAAAGCTGGCGGGAATAAAAGACGGTAATATCACTATGATTGACCCGGCCAATGTGTACTATTTTGAAGGTGTAGACAATAAGGTATTCCTCTATTGTAAGCAAAATATATATGAGACGAAGCAGAAGCTATATGAGATTGAGGAAGAGTTTAAGAATACGGACTTCTTCCGTGCTTCCAAGTCAGTTATTCTAAATGTATCAAAGATTAAGAGCATCAGTCCGGCTTATTCCGGCCGGTTTGAGGCACAGCTATTCAATGGTGAAATCGTAGTTATATCCAGGCAGTATGTACCGGAACTTAAGAAAAAGCTTGGAATGTAGGAGGTGGCTGAAATGGGTATCATAAAAAAAATAATTAAAACTTTCTTTTTTGTATTAGCAGGAAGCATCCTCAGCACGGCAATCTTCATTACGATCTTTTGGCCAGGGCTGACATTTCCCATCGCTGTGATATGGCAGGTAATCGTAATGGCCGCCATCACATCTGTTGGAACCTTATTGTTCTATTCAAAAAGAGAAATCAGCAAGAGGCAGATGAGACTGAGAATCATCCTTCATTATGCATACATTAATTTTGTAGTACTGGCTACTGCTTTTGTTTGTGGATGGCTTGATTTTACCAATCTTGTGCAGGTTGTTTCTATGATAATACTTGTTGCGGCGGTATATTTTAGTGTGAATCTTGTCATGTTTCAGAGTGAGAAAAGAATTGCGGATAATATTAATCAACGTCTTCGGACAAAATACCCCGAAGATGAAAAACAAGAATAATAAGGAAATATCGATAAAATATAGATATAATATAAAAAAGCTGATAAAAATATTGATAAATTATTGATAAATTATTGATAAGAATATTGATAAGAATATTGATAAGAATGACGATAAAAATATCGATATAAATACGAATAGTAAAAGCTCCTGATAAGAAGGGATGAACCCAAACCCTGATCAGGAGCTTTTATTCATGACAATAGAAAGTTCGCGAAGAGTGCTTTCTATCGTTATAAGGTCATTCTAACATTTATCCATACAATTCGGACAAACGCATCTAGTGTATAGTATTATGCTGATATCTCAAGATTCTTAAACTGAGACATGTATAAATTGTAGTACTGACCTTTCTTGGCCAACAGCTCTTCGGAGCTTCCTTCTTCCTGAATGCAGCCGTCATCAATGACAAAGATACGGTCTGCCTTGCGGATCGTGGAAAGGCGATGTGCTATGACAAAAGAGGTTCTTCCCTTTAATAAAGCTTCAATACCATGCTGCACCAGTAATTCAGTATGGGTATCAATACTTGAGGTGGCTTCATCAAGGATGAGAATCTTAGGCATGGATACCATAGTTCTCGCAAATGCAAGTAACTGACGCTGTCCGATGGACAAACCGGCTCCACGTTCCTTCAACTCTGTCTCATACCCTTTTTCCAGCTTCATGATAAAGTCATGGGCATTCACTGCCTTTGCAGCAGCGATGATTTCCTCATCGGTTGCATCCAACTTACCATAGCGGATGTTATCTGCCACCGTACCTGAGAATAGGAAGTTATCCTGGGTCATGATTCCCATTTGTCTTCTCAAACTTTCAATGGATACTTCCTTGATGTTGTAACCATCAATATAGAGATTACCCTGCTGTATATCATAAAAGCGGCTGATTAAGTTAACAATCGTAGTCTTTCCTGCACCCGTAGGACCAACCAGAGCGATGGTCTCACCGGGTTTGATGCGAAAACTTACGTCATTCAGTACCTGGGTATCGGCATCATATGCGAAGGATACATGGTCAAAGGTAACTTCGCCTTTGATCTCCGGAAGCTCCGCTACACTATCCACATCAGTGATATCCGGTTCGGTGTCCAGGATATCAAAGATACGCTCAGCTCCGGTAATATTCGTTATAATCTGATTATAGAAATTACTCAGATTCATGATCGGATGCCAGAACATCGTGATATACATAGCAAAAGCCATTAAGGTACCAACATTACCTGCATCTATTCCAAGCAGTTTAACTGCGACAAAATACATGGAGATTGAACCAACGCCCCAGCTAAAATCAATTACGGAACCAAAAGCATCATTTAATACGATGGCGTTTACAAAGGAACTTCTATGCTCCTCTAAAAGTTCATCGAAAGTCTCGGAGGTCTCATCCTCCGCGGTGAAGCTTTGAATGATTCTCATACCGGAGAGGTCCTCATGGATGAAAGCATTCAGATTGGAGCTCTTCTTTCGATGAATTCTCCATCTTTTATGGGAACGGGTCTGGATATACCATAAACCGAAGGCCATAAAGGGTAGGGAGATCAGTGATGCAATCGCCAGCTTCCAATTGAGTACGACCATGATAATTACTACGGCAATTACCGTTACAAAGTCCGGAATCAATGTAGTAACACTGTTTGACAGAACATCCTTTAAGGAATTAACATCACCGATGATTCTCGCAAGAATCTTACCGGTGGGACGGCTGTCGAAGAAGCTGAAGCTCAGCTTCTGAATGTGTGTGTAAAGCTCCTGTCTTATGGTTAAGAGTACATTATTTGATACCTTGGCCATCAGGAGCATTCTGAGTTTTACAAGTAATACAAAGGCAATGTTTAATCCTAAGGCAAATAAGCCCAAGCGGAATAAGCCCTTCATATCCTTATTCGCAATGTAGACGTCAATTGCACGATCAATGATCAGAGGATTTACAATGGAGATGGAAACCGTGGTTAACATGATTAAAATTACTGCAATGATCGGTCCTTTATAAGCCAGCATGTAACTGAATAATCGGATCAGTGTTGTTTTCTTGCTGACGTTCTTACTGTATTCGTCTTCTTTGATGGCATTTACTGACATGCGGCCACCTTCCTTTCGTCAAACACTTCATCAGAGTTCTCCTGAGCTTCCAGGTAATCTCCGTATTGTGCCATAAATGTTTTATAATAATAGCCTTTATTCTGTAGTAGGCTGTCATGATTACCGCGTTCTACGATCTTACCTTCTTCCAGGATGATAATCTCATCGGCGTTACGAACCGCCGAGATACGATGTGCGATAATAATCTTGGTTGCATCAATCTGTGTCAAGGAGCGTTGAATCATAAGCTCAGTCTCCATATCAAGTGCTGAGGTTGAATCATCCAATATCAGAATTGGTGTCTTCTTGGCTAAAGCTCTGGCGATGCTTAAGCGCTGCTTTTGCCCGCCGGATAGTCCAACACCACGTTCACCGACGATGGTTTCATATTGCTCTTCCATACGTTCGATGAAATCTCTTGCCTGCGCACCATCTGCCGCCTCGATAACTTCGTCGTTGCGTACCAGGTTTTTCTTACCTAGCTTAACGTTTTCATTAATTGTATCGGAGAATAAGAATACGTCCTGCATTACCAGCGAGATACTGCCGCGTAACTGCCGCAGGGACATATCCTTGATGTTAGCGCCATCGAGGTAAATCCCACCTTCCGAAGTGTCATAAAAGCGTTGAAGCAGATTGATAATGGAGCTTTTACCGGTTCCAGTTGCACCCATAATTCCGATGGTCTTGCCCGCTGCCAAATCAAAGCTGATATCGGATAAGATGTTTTTCTCTGAGAGCTGAAAGGAAACATGATCAAAATGAATGTTACCCTTCACTTCTTCCAGAACGACCGGTTTTTCAACTTCAAGGATCAGAGGTTTTTCTGCATAGATCTTCTTAATTCTCTTACCGGACGCAATGGCGGATGCAAAGTCATTGGAAAGCCAACCGAGCATTTCCATAGGCCATACGATATTCGTGGAATATTCTGCAAAAGCACCCAGAGTACCTAAGGTAATCTGACCCTTTATTACCTGAGAACCACCGATCATAATAACAATCATCGGCAGCAGCTTGGTTATGAACTGAAAGTACGGATATAGCTTAATAAATACTTTAGACTGCTGCATATTCAAATCATAATAACGTTTGTTATGAGATAAGAATTTACCTATCTCGTGTTTTTCTCTAGCGAAGGCCTTGACTGTACGAACACCGGCGAGATTCTCCTGGGCTACGGTATTCAGCTTGGCATTCTCTTCGCTGATTGACTCATAAATCTTACCCAACTTCTTCTCCATCAGAAGAGCCAGAGCAGCAACCAACGGCAGAATAATCGTTGGAAAGATAGCCAAACTTGGGCTTAGGTTATACATACAGTATAATACAATACCGGTATGGATAATTACTTCGATAATTAACATACTGACATAGCTAAGAGCTGCCCAGATGCGGTCAACATCATCCTTCACACGAGACATTAATTCACCGGTATTGTTCTTGTCAAAAAAGTCTAGTGATAAACTCTGTATATGATTGAACAAATCTCTCCGGATATTTACGATGATCTTAGCACTGGCTATGTCAAATATTAGTTCCTTTAAGTACTGGAAGATACATCTTCCGATACCGATGATAAAAATCAAGATAAGCATCTTCGGCAGAAGGGCCATGTCTCCTTCGATGATGACATTATCTATAATACGTTTGGTTACCTGTGGCGATAACATATCCAGTGATACCGCTATCACGATGCATAGTATCGCAAGAACATAAGCATACCAATACCTTAAAATATAGGTTGAAATCTTTTTCATAAATCCTCCGTTCCCAGCATGAAGATACCTATCTTCATGCTTCCCTCTTAAAATCTTTTACATTGTGTCAATAATCGCTATTTCCCATTATAGTCCAGACTAGTTCCACAGGATGTCATTCACAAATCATTATTTTTGCACATCCGAGCATACAAAAAAGCCGTGGCATGATAATACCACGGCATAATAATTCAAAAGTATAGGTTGTAATCTCTCTGTCTCCGCCCGGCAGCAGGGTAGAACAGGATATGAGGTCACAGTTTATTCTTTTAAAACCCATGAGGTAATATCATATAATGAGCTTAGTATGAAATTGTGGTTATTTGCGATTGTTCTAAATTTCATGTTACTGATCATTTTTTTTACCTCACTTTCTGTAATAGTCTGCCAATATTATATCCATGATAAGGATGTATTGTCAATACATTTTTTTGAAAAATTTAATAATTTTTTTATTTGTATACAATTGTGCCTGTTTTCTGCTACAACTCGTCCAAATCCAACAATATGCCAGAATATATCTAGACCAACTAATTTCTAAAGATTTCAAAGTCATGCGAGCGAAATAAATCCCCATGTGTAAATCAAT